>NZ_JBHXNW010000008.1:27257-70872 GCF_042717365.1 Streptomyces sp. NPDC058534 | reverse complement strand
CGGTCTGCCCGGCCGGGGCGGGGGGTGTTGGTTTGTGTAGGTTGGTCCCACACACCCCCCCCCCCCCCCCCCGCCGGCGGGGGCCCCCCCCCCCCCCCCCCCGGTCCGAGGTCCACCCGTACGAGGGACCCTTGTCACGTGCCCGTCGTCACGCCTGGCCGCGCACGCCCTGCGCGAGGTCGGCGGCGAGGGCGCGGACGCCTTCCAGGCCGGCCGCGTCGTCGGGGGCGTCCAGCATGCGCTTGACGAACGCCGAGCCGACGATCACGCCGTCGGCGAAGCCGGCCACCTCGGCGGCCTGCGCGGCGTTGGAGACGCCCAGTCCGACGCAGACGGGGATGTCGGTGGTGGCGCGGGTGCGCCGCACCAGGTCCTCGGCCTGCGCGCCGACCGACTCACGGGTGCCGGTGACGCCCATGAGGGAGGCGGCGTAGACGAAGCCGCTGCCGGCCGCGGTGATCTCGGCGAGCCGCGCGTCCTTGCTGCTGGGCGCGACCACGAAGACGGTGGCGAGCCCGTGCTTCTCCGCGTGCTCCCTCCACAGCCCCGCCTCCTGGACCGGCAGGTCGGGCAGGATGCACCCGGCGCCGCCGGCTTCGGCCAGCTCGGCGGTGAACCGCTCGACGCCGTAGCGGTCGATGGGGTTCCAGTACGTCATGACGAGGATCGGCTTGCCGGTGGCCGCGTGGGCCTCCCGGACCGTGCGCATCACGTCGGCGATGCGGACGCCGCCCTTGAGGGCGATGTCGTCGGCGGTCTGGATGACCGGGCCGTCGAGCACCGGGTCGCTGTGCGGCAGACCCACCTCGACGACGTCGGCGCCGCCGTCGAGCGCGGCCTTGATCGCCTCGATGCCGCCGTCGACGGTCGGGAACCCGGCCGGGAGGTAGGCGATGAGGGCGGCGCGGCCCTCGGACCTGGCCGCGGCGAGGGTGTCGTTCAGCAGCTGTACGTTCCCGCTCACTTGGCGTCCCCCTCGATCTCCGCGGCGGTGCCGGCCTCGTCGGCGGCGACCTCGGCGTCGGTGTCGTACAGCCCGAAGTAGCGGGCGGCGGTGTCCATGTCCTTGTCGCCGCGGCCGGACAGGTTGACCACGATCAGCCCGTCCTTGCCCAGCTCCCTGCCGACCTCCAGGGCGCCGGCCAGCGCGTGGGCGCTCTCGATGGCCGGGATGATGCCCTCGGTGCGCGACAGCAGGCGCAGCGCCTGCATGGCGGCGTCGTCGGTGACCGCGCGGTACTCGCCGCGGCCGGAGTCCTTGAGGTAGGAGTGCTCGGGGCCGATGCCCGGGTAGTCCAGACCGGCCGAGATCGAGTACGGCTCGGTGATCTGGCCCTCGTCGTCCTGGAGGACGTAGGAGCGGGAGCCGTGCAGGATGCCGGGTTCGCCCGCGGTCAGGGTGGCCGCGTGCTCGCCGGTCTCCACGCCGTGCCCGGCGGGCTCGCAGCCGATGAGGCGGACGTCCGCGTCGGGGATGAAGGCGTGGAAGAGGCCGATGGCGTTGGAGCCGCCGCCGACGCAGGCGATCGCGGCGTCGGGGAGGCGTCCGGCCTGCTCAAGGAGCTGGCGGCGGGCCTCGACGCCGATGACGCGGTGGAAGTCGCGCACCATCGCCGGGAAGGGGTGCGGTCCGGCGACGGTGCCGAAGAGGTAGTGCGTCTGGTCGACGTTGGCGACCCAGTCGCGGAACGCCTCGTTGATGGCGTCCTTCAGGGTGCGGCTGCCGGACTTCACGGCGATGACCTCGGCGCCGAGCATGCGCATACGGGCCACGTTCAGGGCCTGGCGCTGGGTGTCGATCTCGCCCATGTAGATGGTGCAGTCGAGGCCGAAGAGGGCGCAGGCCGTCGCCGTCGCCACGCCGTGCTGGCCGGCGCCGGTCTCGGCGATCACGCGGGTCTTGCCCATGCGCTTGGTGAGCAGGGCCTGGCCCAGCACGTTGTTGATCTTGTGCGAGCCGGTGTGGTTCAGGTCCTCGCGCTTGAGGAAGACGCGGGCGCCTCCGGCGTGCTCGGCGAAGCGGGGTACTCCGGTGAGGGAGCTGGGGCGGCCGGTGTAGTGGACCAGCAGGTCGTCGAGTTCTCGGGCGAACTCGGGGTCGTGCTTGGCCTTGTCGTACTCGACGGCGACCTCGTCCACGGCGGCTACGAGGGCCTCCGGGATGAACTTGCCGCCGAACGCGCCGAAGTAGCCTTCGGTGGTGGGGACTTGACCCTCCGGGTCGGGGATGAAGAAGTTGCTGGGCATGCGGAAGCCTCACGGTGAGTGTCGTTTGGGACTAATCGCCGTGGGGGCGGGGTGTTTTCTGTCGGCTGCGGCCCGTGTGTGGCTGGTCGCGCCCACGCGACGGAGTCGCAGATTCAGTACAGCCCCGCGCCCCTAAAGAAGGGGCGTTGCCATCGCCGTCCGTTGACTTGGCCCGGCTCGTCTCCGATGACGTACCGCACGCGGCGGCCGTGGATCCGGCGCGCGGGGGCGCGGCAGCCGCGGGGGCGGCAGCCTCGCGCCAGGCGCGCGTACGGATCCCTGGCGGCCAGGGTGAGTGGGAGCGTCATCGTCGGTCAGCCTACCGGGGGTCAGCCCCGGCCGTGGCGCAATGCCGGGTGTTCGCCGGCGGCGACCAGGTCGGAGACCGCCGTCTTCGGGTCGCGGCCGGTGACCAGGGACTCGCCGACCAGGACGGCGTCGGCGCCCTCGTTGGCGTAGGCGATGAGGTCGTGCGGGCCGCGGACGCCGGACTCGGCGACCTTGACGATGTGCGCGGGGATCTCCGGGGCGACCCGTTCGAAGGTGCCGCGGTCGACCTCCAGAGTCTTCAGGTCGCGCGCGTTGACGCCGATGACCTTGGCGCCCGCGTCCACCGCGCGTTCGACCTCGTCCTCGTCGTGCACCTCGACGAGCGGGGTGAGGCCGATGGACTCGGCGCGCTCGATCAGGGACTCCAGCGCCGGCTGGTCGAGCGCCGCGACGATCAGCAGCACGAGGTCGGCGCCGTGCGCGCGGGCCTCCCACAGCTGGTACGAGGTGACGACGAAGTCCTTGCGCAGCACGGGGATGTCCACGCGGGCGCGGACCGAGTCCAGGTCGGCCAGTGAGCCGCCGAAGCGGCGCTCCTCGGTGAGGACGGAGATGACGGCCGCGCCGCCCGCCTCGTAGTCCGCGGCGAGTCCGGCCGGGTCGGCGATGGCCGCCAGCGCGCCCTTGGACGGGCTGGAGCGCTTGACCTCGCAGATGACCTTGACGCCGTCGCCGCGCAGGGCGGCCACACCGTCCTTGGCGGGACGGGCCTTGGCCGCGCGCTCCTTGAGCTCGTCGAGGCTGACGCGCGCCTGCCGCTCCGCGAGGTCGGCACGGACTCCGTCGATGATCTCGTCGAGCACACTCACGCGAGCGGCCCCCTTTCAGACGGCGAAACCGGTGGTCACTCCGATGGTATCCGGAGCGGAGCACGGGGCCCGAATCCGGCCGCCGCCGGTCCCTCCCCCATCCTGGACATTCATCGGATGATCAAGGGCGGAGCCAGCCACCGAACGACAGGTTCCGGACAACCGTGAAGACCAGCACCAACGTCCCCAGGGCCCACAGGTGGACCGGTCCCAGCTCGACCCGCAGCGGCCGGCCGCGGGCCGCGCGGATCACCCAGACGGTCCACAGGACGGCGAACCCCAGATAGCCCAGGACCGCCGGAGCGTTGGCGTGCAGCGCGGCGAGCAGGTCCCCGTGGACGAAGGCGTGAGCGCTGCGCAGGCCGCCGCAGCCGGGGCAGAGGACCCCCGTGAAGCGGAGCAGGGGACAGACGGGGTAGTGCCCGGGTTCGTTGGGGTCCACGGCGCCCACGTACGCGAAGGCCCCGGCGACCGCCGCGAGCACCGCGGCCGGGACGGCGAGGCGCGCGGCCCGGCCCTTCGGTACGGCGTTGGTCGGGGTCGGCTGTGCGGTCTCGGCGTCCACGCACCGCATTCTGCCTCCGGCGCTCTCCACGCGCACGTGAGGGGCGGTCCCGGCACCTGTGTGCCGCTCCGCCCCTCGGGTGGGTCCGTGACCGCCGTGCGGGTCAGCCCTTGGCGTCGGCCGGGGCGCGCTCGCCGGCGACCTGGTGCACGGGGTGGTTCTGCTTCGGCTGGCCGAGGCCCATCATGCGCATGATGTAGCCCACCACACCACCGAGGACGACGACCACGAGGCCGGCCCAGAAGCCCAGCGGCTGGTCCGCCACCATGAACATGCCCGCGATGCAGAAACCGATGAAGGCGATGATGACACCGGTCCAGGCGGCCGGGGTGTGACCGTGGCTGCTGCCCGCCATTGCTTGCTCCTCGTTGCTGTGTGCCATGTCTGAGCAGGACGCTCGTACCCATTGTCCCGCACGGCCGCACGCGCGGTGAGCGGGGGTGCTCCGGCGGGGGAAGGGCCGCGTCAGGCGCTGGTGGGGTCCTCGCCGCGGTCGATGGCCTTCCAGAGGTCCTCGGGGCGGTCCGGGTCCACGGTCTGCGGCTTGCGGCGCGGGCGCGGGGTGCCGTCGCGCTCGTAGCGGCCGGACATCGCGGGCCACTGGCGGCCGTAGCGCAGCGCGAGCAGCCCCGCGAGCAGCAGCAGGGCGCCGCCCACGGCCGCGACGTACGGCCACGCGGTGTGCGAGAGGACGTCCACGGTGGCCGAGGTGTCGCCGGCGGCCTTCGCGGCCTGGTCGTCCAGCGCGGAGCTGTCGGAGGCGCCGGCCAGGGCGGCCGCGACGGTGCCCGCGCCGCTCAGCGCGAGCAGGCCGGCCACCGCGAAGCGGCCCGCGCGGCGGACGGCGAACACGGCGACGAGCGCGGCGAGGCCCACTATGGCGAGCGCCGCGGGGACGCCCGTGACGTCGCTGCCCGTGGCGGTCAGGGGGAACGCGCCGCCGGCCACCGTCGCGGTGCCCTCCGCCCACTCCTGCCGGGTGGCGAGCAGGGCGACGGCGGCGCCGAGTGCACCGCACAGCAGGGCGACGGCGAGGCTCCGCCGGCCGGCCCGGGCGGGTCCTGCGGCTGGGGTACGGGGGTGAGGAACGGCTGTCACGTACTCCACTATCACCCGAACCCCGGGCGAACCGTCACCCGGGGTTCGGATTGGCCGGCGTGAGAATCGCCCCACCACTCCGGCCGGTTGGCCCTATTGCGCCAGCCGGTTGGCCGTGTGTACGGCGCGCAGCACCGCCGCCGCCTTGTTGCGGCACTCGGTGTCCTCGGCGACGGGGTCGGAGTCGGCGACGATGCCGGCGCCCGCCTGGACGTAGGCGGTGCCGTCGCGCAGCAGCGCCGTGCGGATGGCGATGGCGGTGTCGGAGTCGCCCGCGAAGTCGAGGTAGCCGACGCAGCCGCCGTACACGCCGCGCCGGGAGGGTTCGAGTTCGTCGATGATCTGGAGGGCGCGCGGCTTGGGGGCGCCGGAGAGGGTGCCGGCCGGGAAGCAGGCGGTGAGGACGTCGAAGGCGGTGCGGCCCGGGGCGACGCGTCCGGTGACCGTCGAGACGATGTGCATGACGTGCGAGTACCGCTCGACGGACATGAAGTCGACGACCTCGACGGAGCCGGGTTCGCAGACCCGGCCGAGGTCGTTGCGGCCGAGGTCGACCAGCATCAGGTGCTCGGCGCGCTCCTTGGGGTCGGCGAGCAGTTCGTCGGCGAGGACCTGGTCCTCCTGCGGGGTGGCGCCGCGGGGCCGGGTGCCGGCGATGGGGTGCACCATGGCCCGCCCGTCCTCGACCTTGACCAGGGCCTCGGGCGACGATCCGACGACGTCGAAGCCGTCGAGGCGGAGCAGGTACATGTACGGGGAGGGGTTGGTGGCCCGCAGCACCCGGTACACGTCCAGCGCGCTCGCCGTGCACGGCGTCTCGAACCGCTGGGAGGGGACGACCTGGAAGGCCTCCCCCGCGCGGATGCGCTCCTTGATGTCCTCGACGGCCTCCCGGAAGTCGGGGCCACCCCACAGGGCGGTGTACTCGGGCAGCTCTGACGGCGGCAGGGCGGCCGGGGGCTGGGCGACCGCGCGCGTGAGGTCGGCCTCCATGACGTCCAGGCGGGCGATCGCGTCGGCGTAGGCCTCGTCGACGCCGGTCTCCAGGTCGTTGTGGTTGATCGCGTTGGCGATCAGCAGGACCGAGCCCTCCCAGTGGTCCATGACGGCGAGGTCGCTGGTGAGCAGCATGGTCAGCTCGGGGAGCTTCAGGTCGTCCCGCTCCCCCGGGCCGACCTTCTCCAGACGGCGGACGATGTCGTAGCCGAGGTAGCCGACCATGCCGCCGGTGAAGGGCGGCAGGCCCAGGTCGTGGGCGAGGTCGCGGGGGGTGTGCAGGGCCTCGACGGTGGCGCGCAGGGCGGTGAGGGGATCGCCGTCGGTGGGGACGCCGACGGGCGGGGTGCCCTGCCAGTGGGTCTCGCCGTCCCGCTCGGTGAGGGTGGCGGCGCTGCGGACGCCGATGAAGGAGTAACGGGACCATTGGAACGCCGCGCGGCCGTTCTCCGCGGACTCCAGCAGGAAGGTGTTGGGGCGCTCGGCGGCGAGCTTGCGGTACAGCGCCACGGGGGTGTCGCCGTCGGCGAGGAGCTTGCGGCTCACCGGGATCACCCGGCGGTCGGCGGCCAGCTTGCGGAAGGTCGGGAGGTCCATGTCGTCCATGGCGGCAGACCCTACTGACCCGCGCCGGGCGCGTCGGCACCCGCGCCGTCCGTGCCCTCGGCGGCCTCGGCGCCCTCGGCGCCCTCGGCGGCCTCGGCGCCCTCGGCGCCCTCGGCGCCCTCGGCGCCCTCGGCGAGGAGCACATCGGCGTCGAAGCAGGTGCGGGCGCCGGTGTGGCAGGCGGCGCCGACCTGGTCGACCTTGACCAGGACTGTGTCGGCGTCGCAGTCCAGGGCGACGGACTTCACCCACTGGAAGTGCCCGGAGGTGTCGCCCTTGATCCAGTACTCCTGCCTGCTGCGCGACCAGTAGGTGCAGCGTCCCGTGGTCAGCGTGCGGTGCAGTGCCTCGTCGTCCATCCAGCCGAGCATCAGCACCTCTCCGGTGTCGTACTGCTGGGCGATGGCGGGCAGGAGGCCGTCGGCGCTGCGCTTGAGGCGGGCCGCGATCTCCGGGGCGAGCGGGCTGGGCGGCCGGGGGGAGCTGCTGGTCATGCGCCCATTGTGCCGCGCGGGCCGGACACACCCCGGCGCCGTCCATTGGGCGGACCCGGCCGGGCGCCGTAGGCTGGCCGCATGTCGACTTTCGCCAAGCGTGAACGACTTCTGCTCGCGGACCTGTTGGAGACGGCGGGCCCGGACGCACCGACCCTGTGCGAGGGCTGGCGGACCCGCGACCTCGCCGCGCACGTGGTGGTGCGCGAGCGCCGGCCGGACGCCGCCGGGGGCACCCTGATCAAGCAGCTGGCGTCCCGGCTCGACCGGGTGATGGAGGAGTACGGCGAGAAGCCGTACGAGGAGCTGCTCCAGCTGATCCGTACCGGCCCGCCCCGGTTCTCGCCGTTCCAGCTCAAGCAGGTGGACGAGGCGGCGAACACGGTGGAGTTCTACGTCCACACCGAGGACGTCCGCCGGGCCCGGCCCGACTGGTCCCCGCGCGAGCTGGACCCGGTCTTCCAGGACGCCCTGTGGTCCCGCCTGGAGCGCGCCGCCCGGCTGATGGGCCGGGGCATCCCGACGGGCCTCGTCCTGCGCCGCCCGAACGGCCAGACGACCGTCGCCCACCGGGGCACACCGGTGGTGACGGCCACTGGCGAGCCGTCCGAGCTGCTGCTGTTCGCGTACGGCCGGCAGGACGCCGCCGACGTGGAACTGGAGGGCGAGAAGGCCGCGATCGCCAGGCTGCGGGAGACGAAGCAGCTCGGGCTCTGAGTCCGCCGCTCACTTCGGCAGTTCGGCCCGCCGCAGGCCCGGCGCGCACAGGGCGACGACCCCGCCGAGCGCGCAGACCACCGCGCTGACGACGAAGACCGGACCGGTGCCCCAGACGCCGATGGCGGCGGCGGACAGCGGCATGCTCAGGGGCGCGATCCCCAGGCTGACGATCCCGGCCACCGCCGTGACGCGCCCCAGGTAGGCGGTGTCGGTCTGGGTCTGCAGCAGGGCTCCGCACACGGCGCCGCTGAGCCCCGTGAGCAGCCCCACGAGGACCGCGGTGCCGACGGCCACGGGGAGGCCGGGCGCGTACGCCAGGGCGGCGATGGCGGCGGCGCCGGGGATGATGGCTCCGGCGGCGACCAGACCGGCGTGCGGGACGCGTCCGCGCACGGTCAGCAGCAGCGCCGCCGCGCCGGCCCCCGCTCCGAAGCCGCCGAGCACCCAGCCCATGCCGGAGGCGCCCCAGCCGCGTTCGTCCGCGAGCAGGGTGAGGCCGACGTTGAGCGGACCGACGAAGCCTAGGTCGCCAAGGGCGATGGTGATCATCAGCGGGCCGAGGACGCGGTGCCGGCGGACGTGGCGGAGGCCGGCCCGCAGGTCGCGCCAGGCGGTGGTGTCCGTGGCGGCGGTGGCCTCATCGGGGGGCAGCTCGCGGACCCGTACGGAGATCAGCAGCGGCACGGACACGGCGATCAGCAGCCCCGCGCACGCGAAGGCGGCGGCCGAACCGCCCACCGCCACGCCGAGCCCGCCGAGCGGGGCGCCCACGACGGCGGCGAAACGGATGCCGAGGCCGCGCATGCCCTGGACGCGGGCGAGCTGGTCCTTGGTGGTGATCCGCGCGGGGAGCGCGCCGACGGCGGGCAGGAACACGGCGTCGACGGTGCCGAAGACGACGGCGAGCAGCGCGAGCAGCCACAGCCCGGGGTCGGTCACGAAGAGCACGGCGGCCACCGCGAGGACCGTGCCGCACCGTACGGCGTCACTGCCGATGACGACCCTGCGCGGCCCGAACCGGTCGGCGACCACGCCGCCGCCCAGCATCAGCAGCGCACGCGGCACCGCGCTCACGGCGGTGACGATCCCGGCCTGCGCGGCAGTGCCGTTCTGCACGGCGGCCCAGGACAAGGCCAGGTAGAACACCATGTCGCCGACCATGGAGGCCGTGTAGGCGGCCACCCAGCGCAGGACGTTGGGGTCGCGGTGGGCGGGGCGTTCCATGGCGAGGGACGCCCCGCGAGCGGGTATGTCCGTGCGGTCGGTCACCGGTTCATTCAGCCCAGTCGCGGAGCAGGCGGGCGGTTTCGGGGAGGTCGGCCTCGTCGCTTCGGATGTCGGCGACGAGCTTGGCCCAGTCGCCGGGCCTTGGATCGAGCGGCGTCCCCGAGGCCTCCATGTACGCGCGGATGCAGCCGATACCGATCGACGCGTTGTAGTCCGTGAACGGCCTGAGTCTCAGCGCGGTGTGCAGGAACGTCGCAGCTCGGCTCGGGATCTCCTCGTAATAAGGCTCTCCCGCCACCCGCTCGTACCTGTGCCTCTCGGCCATGCAGTACAGCGCGCCCCAGTCCCGGATGGGCGTGTTCGGCGGTGAGACCTCCACCTGGACGCAGAGGACCCACCCTGCGTCGACGTAGAGCGTCACCGGAGTCCCACCGGGAAGCGCTCCTCGAAGTCGGCCATGATCTCGCGGGCGTACTTCGAGGCGCCCTCCACGAACCGCTGCTTCTGCCGTCGGCGCACCACGTCCTCGGTCAGTATGTCGTGCGCCAGCCGCTTGATCGCGACGCCCTGCTCCTTGGCCTCCGCGCGCAGCTCGGCCAGCTCTTCCTCGGTGAACTCAATCGTGATCCCAGGCATATGAGCACGTTAGCCAACCTGGAACCATGATCACTACCGCGCTCACTACCAAGAGCGACACCTCGAACTAGCGAACGGGGTGTCCCGCCTCGCGCAGCGTGCCCTTGACCTGGCCGATTCGCAGGTCGCCGAAGTGGAAGACGGACGCCGCCAGTACCGCGTCCGCGCCCGCCGCCACGGCGGGCGGGAAGTCGGTGAGGCGGCCCGCGCCGCCGGAGGCGATCACCGGGACGGTCACGTGGCGCCGGACCGCCTCGATCATCTCCAGGTCGTAGCCGTCCTTCGTGCCGTCCGCGTCCATCGAGTTGAGCAGGATCTCCCCCGCGCCCAGCTCCGCGGCCCGGTGCGCCCACTCCACCGCGTCGATGCCGGTGCCGCGCCGACCGCCGTGGGTGGTCACCTCGAAGGTGCCCGCCTCGGTGCGCCGCGCGTCCACGGACAGCACGAGGACCTGACGGCCGAACCGCTCGGCGATCTCGCGGATCAGGTCGGGCCGGGCGATGGCGGCCGTGTTCACGCCCACCTTGTCCGCGCCGGCCCGCAGCAGCTTGTCGACGTCCTCGGTGGTACGCACGCCGCCGCCGACGGTCAGCGGGATGAACACCTGCTCGGCGGTGCGCCGCACCACGTCGTAGGTCGTCTCGCGGTTGCCCGACGAGGCGGTGATGTCCAGGAACGTCAGCTCGTCGGCGCCCTCGGCGTCGTACACCTTGGCCATCTCGACGGGGTCGCCCGCGTCGCGCAGGTTCTGGAAGTTGACGCCCTTGACGACCCGGCCGTCGTCCACGTCCAGGCAGGGGATGACTCGGACCGCCAGGGTCATGAATCCACGGCTCCTCTTACTGTCCTCTGAATGCTTCCACTTCCACCGACACCAGGACCCGCGAGTCGATGAAGCCCTCCACGACCAGCAGGGTCGTCACCGGGCGTACGGCGTCGAACAGCTCTTTGTGGGCGCGGCCCACCGCATCGACATCGCGTGAATGTGCCAGGCACACACGCGTCCGGATCACGGACTCGATGCCGAGCCCGAACTCACCGATCGCCTCGACCGCGGTGGCGAAGGCCACCTTGGTCTGTTCGTACGGGTCGCCGTCGCCGTACAGCACGTCGCCCTTGAAGGCGGTCGTTCCGGCCACGATGACATGATCACCCGCCGCCACGGCCCGTGCGAAACCGAAGGACTCTTCCCAGGGACTTCCGCTCTGCACACGCCGTACGGCTTCGGATGTCATGACGCCACAGCCTCCAAGGCTTCTTCCAGGGTGAACGCCTTCGCGTACAGGGCCTTCCCTACGATGGCCCCCTCGACACCGGCCGGGACGAGACCGGCGATGGCGCGCAGGTCGCCCAGGGAGGAGACGCCGCCGGAGGCGACGACCGGGCGGTCGGTGGCCGCGCAGACGTTCTTCAGGAGTTCCAGGTTGGGGCCCTGGAGGGTGCCGTCCTTGGCAATGTCGGTGACGACGTACCGGGCGCAGCCCTCCTTGTCGAGGCGGGCCAGCGTCTCGTAGAGGTCGCCGCCGTCGCGAGTCCAGCCGCGGCCGCGGAGCGTGGTGCCGCGTACGTCGAGACCGACGGCGATCTTGTCGCCGTGCTCCGCGATGATCCCGGCGACCCACTCGGGGGTCTCCAGGGCGGCCGTGCCCAGGTTCACCCGCGTGCAGCCGGTGGCGAGCGCGGCGGCGAGGGTGTCGTCGTCGCGGATGCCGCCGGACAGCTCGACCTTGATGTCCATGGCCTGCGCGACCTCGGCGATCAGCGCACGGTTGTCCCCGGTGCCGAACGCGGCGTCCAGGTCGACGAGGTGCAGCCACTCGGCGCCGGAGCGCTGCCAGGCGAGGGCGGCCTCCAGCGGGGAGCCGTAGGAGGTCTCGGTGCCGGACTCGCCGTGCACGAGGCGGACGGCCTGGCCGTCGCGGACGTCGACGGCGGGGAGGAGTTCGAGCTTGCTCATCTCTACCGGGCTCATCTCTACAGGGTCTCGATCCAGTTGGTGAGGAGCTGGGCTCCCGCGTCACCGGACTTCTCGGGGTGGAACTGCGTGGCCCACAGGGCGCCGTTCTCCACCGCGGCCACGAAGGGCTTGCCGTGCGTGGACCAGGTGACCTTGGGCGGGGCGATCAGCGCGTTGAGCGACTCCTGGGTCCAGTCGTGGACGGCGTAGGAGTGCACGAAGTAGAAGCGGGCGTCCGCGTCCAGGCCGGCGAAGAGCTGGGAGTCGGCCGGCGCGTCGACGGTGTTCCAGCCCATGTGGGGCACGATGTCGGCCTGGAGCGGGCCGACCGTGCCGGGCCACTCGTCCAGGCCCTCGGCTTCCACGCCGTGCTCGATGCCGCGCGCGAACAGGATCTGCATGCCCACGCAGATGCCCATCACCGGGCGGCCGCCCGACAGCCTGCGGTCGACGACCCAGTCGCCGCGGACCGCCTTGAGGCCGTCCATGCAGGCGGCGAAGGCGCCGACGCCGGGGACCAGCAGCCCGTCGGCGTTCATGGCCTTGTCGTAGTCACGGGTGATCTCGACGTCGGCTCCCGCGCGCGCGAGGGCGCGCTCGGCGGAACGGATGTTGCCGAAGCCGTAGTCGAAGACGACGACCCGCTTGGCGGGGGAGGTCAATTCCACACCTCCAGGCGCAGGACGCCCGCGAACAGACACATCGCGGCACCGATGGAGAGCAGCACGATCAGGCCCTTGGGCATCTGCTGCTTGGCGAAGGAGTAGATGCCGCCGAGGAAGAACAGGCCGACGACGATCAGTGCGGTGGACGTACCGTTCATGGGTTACAGCGCGCCCTTCGTGGAAGGCAGGATGCCGGCCGCGCGCGTATCGCGCTCCGAGGCGTAGCGCAGGGCCCGGGCCAGCGCCTTGAACTGGCACTCCACGATGTGGTGCGCGTTGCGCCCGTACGGCACGTGTACGTGCAGCGCGACCTGGGCCTGGGCGACGAAGGACTCCAGGATGTGCCGGGTCATCGTGGTGTCGTACTCGCCGATCATCGGCGCCATCTTCTCGGGCTCGGTGTGCACGAGGTAGGGGCGGCCGGACAGGTCGACGGTGACCTGGGCGAGGGACTCGTCCAGCGGGACCGTGCAGTTTCCGAAGCGGTAGATGCCCACCTTGTCGCCGAGGGCCTGCTTGAAGGCGGCGCCCAGCGCGAGGGCGGTGTCCTCGATGGTGTGGTGGGAGTCGATGTGCAGGTCGCCGTCGGTCTTCACGGTCAGGTCGAACAGACCGTGCCGGCCGAGCTGGTCGAGCATGTGGTCGTAGAAGCCGACGCCGGTGGCGATGTCGGTCTTCCCGGTGCCGTCGAGGTCGATCTCGACGAGGACCGATGTCTCCTTGGTCGTACGCTCCACGCGTCCCACGCGGCTCATGTGTTCTGCTCCTTCTTGACTTCACGTACCGCGTCGAGGAACGCGTCGTTCTCCTCCGGGGTTCCGGCGGTGACCCGCAGCCACCCCGGTACGCCGTTGTCCCGGACCAGCACGCCCCGGTCGAGGATCTCCCGCCAGGCCTCGTGGGAGTCCGCGAACCGCCCGAACTGGACGAAGTTCGCGTCGGACTCGGTCACCTCGTAGCCGATGGCGCGCAGTTCGGCGACCAGCCGGTCCCGCTCGGTCTTCAGCTGCTCGACGTACTTCAGCAGCGTGTCCGTGTGCTCCAGGGCGGCCAGCGCGGTCGCCTGGGTCACGGCCGAGAGGTGGTACGGCAGTCGTACGAGCTGTACGGCGTCGACGACGGCCGGGTGCGCGGCGAGGTAGCCGAGGCGCAGGCCCGCCGCGCCGAACGCCTTCGACATGGTGCGGGAGACCACGAGGCGCGGCCGGCCGTCCAGCAGCGGCAGCAGCGAGGCGCCGTGGCTGAACTCGACGTAGGCCTCGTCCACGACGACCATCGAGGGCTTCGCCGCCTGGGCTGCCTCGTACAGGGCGAGGACGGTCTCGGCCGGGACGGCGTTGCCGGTGGGGTTGTTGGGGGTGGTGATGAAGACGACGTCCGGGCGGTGCTCGGCGAGGGCGCGCTCGGCGGCGGGCACGTCGATGGTGAAGTCCTCGTGGCGCGGACCGGAGATCCAGCCCGTGCCGGTGCCGCGCGCGATGAGGCCGTGCATCGAGTACGAGGGCTCGAAGCCGATCGCGGTGCGGCCCGGGCCGCCGAAGGTCTGGAGCAGCTGCTGGATGACCTCGTTGGACCCGTTGGCCGCCCAGACGTTGCCCGTGTCCAGCGGGTGGCCGGAGGTCTTCGTCAGGTACTCGGCGAGCCTGGTGCGCAGCTCGACCGCGTCCCGGTCCGGGTAGCGGTTGAGGTCGCGGGCGGCCTCGCGGACCCGCTCGGTGATCCGCTCGACCAGCGCCTCGGGCAGCGGGTAGGGGTTCTCGTTGGTGTTCAGCCGTACGGGCACGTCCAGTTGGGGCGCGCCGTAGGGGGACTTGCCGCGCAGCTCGTCCCGTACGGGGAGATCGTCGATTCCGAACGTCACTTGCTTTCCGGGACCTTCCACTCGAACCTCGCCTTGATCGCCGCCCCGTGCGCGGGCAGGTCCTCGGCCTCCGCGAGCGTCACCACGTGGTGCGCGACCTCGGCGAGCGCGTCGCGCGTGTAGTCGACGATGTGGATGCCGCGCAGGAAGGACTGCACGGACAGGCCCGAGGAGTGGCAGGCGCAGCCGCCGGTGGGCAGGACGTGGTTGGACCCGGCCGCGTAGTCACCGAGGGAGACGGGCGCCCAGGGGCCGACGAAGACGGCGCCCGCGTTCTTCACCCGGTCGGCGAGGGCGGCGGCGTCGGCGGTCTGGATCTCCAGGTGCTCGGCGCCGTAGGCGTCCACGACGCGCAGGCCCTCGTCCATGCCGTCGACCAGGACGATCGCGGACTGGCGGCCCTTCAGCGCCGGGACGATCCGGTCCTCGATGTGCTTGGTGGCCTCGACCTGCGGCTGGAGTTCCTTCTCGACCGCGTCCGCGAGGTCGACGGAGTCGGTGACCAGGACGGCGGCGGCCAGCGGGTCGTGCTCGGCCTGGCTGATCAGGTCGGAGGCGACGTGCACCGGGTCGGCGGTGGCGTCGGCGAGGACCGCGATCTCGGTCGGGCCGGCCTCGGCGTCGATGCCGATCTTTCCGGTGAAGTAGCGCTTGGCCGCGGCGACCCAGATGTTGCCGGGGCCGGTGACCATGTTGGCGGGCGGGCAGGACTCGGTGCCGTACGCGAACATCGCGACGGCGGTGGCGCCGCCCGCCGCGTACACCTCGTCGACGCCGAGCAGGGCGCAGGCGGCGAGGATGGTGGGGTGCGGGAGACCGTCGGCTGGGTCATTCTCAAAAGCGGAGGCCTGGGCCGGGGAGGCGAGCGCGATCGACTCGACGCCGGCCTCCTGCGCGGGCACCACGTTCATGATCACGGACGACGGGTAGACCGACCGGCCGCCGGGCGCGTACAGCCCGACCCGTTCGACCGGCACCCACTTCTCGGTGACCGAGCCGCCGGGCACGACCTGCGTGGTGTGGGTGGTGCGGCGCTGCTCGCGGTGGACGAGACGGGCGCGGCGGATGGACTCCTCCAGGGCCGCGCGCACGGCCGGGTCCAGCTCCTCCAGCGCGCGCGTGAGCGCGGCGGCCGGGACCCGGACCTGGGCCAGCTTGACCCCGTCGAACTGCTCGGCGAAGTCGATCAGCGCCGCGTCGCCCCGATGATGCACGGCCTCGCAGATCGGACGCACCTTCTCCAGGGCGGCCGAGACGTCGAAGTCGGCTCGGGGCAGCAGGTCGCGCAGGGCGGGGCCCTCGGGGAGGGCGTCGCCGCGCAGATCGATTCGGGAGATCACGGAACCAATTCTCTCAGACCCGCGTCGGGCACGGTTCGCGCGTATCAATGGCTGATACAGAACGCGACGGCCCCGCGCGGCCCACGGGTGACTCACCCGAATCAGTGCTCACTTTGAGTGTTCGGAGTGTCACCCGGTGGGCATGAACGGTTGTACGAAGAGTGAGCGACCGACGAGTAGTTGGGGAGGGAGTGAAGTGCTGTGACCGTAGTGGTGGGTCCCCGTGACGGAGAGCTGCCGGACGACCTGACCGCCGCCGAGGCCGGCATGTGGCAGGCCTTCCGCAACGGCAGCGTGTACGACCTCAGCAGCGGCGACGCGCTCGTCGACGACCCGCACGGCGGGCATCCGTGGGGACCGGAGCGGAGCGTGCGGGCCCGCATCGTGTGCTGGCTGCTGCTCGACGGTCCGCCCGCGCTCGCGGGCCGGGTGGCCTCACTGCAGCTGACCGGCGTGCGGATCAGCGGCACGATGGACCTCGCCGGCGGCACCGTGGAGCCGTACGTCGAGCTGCGCGGCTGCCGGTTCGAGCGGGAGGTGCTGCTGCCGGAGACCCGGTTCACGACCGTGCGCCTGGTGGACTGCTGGGTGCCGCGCCTTGAGGCGGCCCGGCTGCACACCGAGGGCGACCTGCACCTGCCCCGCTCCCGCTTCCCCGGCGGCATACGCCTGACGGACGCGCGGATAGGCACCGACCTGCTGCTCAACCAGGCGATCGTGCACCGGGACCGCCACGGCCGTTCCATCGCCGCGGACGGCATGACGGTCGGGCAGGACCTCCAGGCCGAGATGCTGGAGTCGCACGGCGAGGTGAGTCTGCGCAGCGCCCAGGTCGGCGTGTCGCTGAGCCTGCGCGGCGCCCGGCTCCTCAACCCGTACACGCGGCACGCGCTCAACGCCCCGCAACTGACGGTGGAGCGCACGCTGTACCTGACCCCGGCCGGTCTTGGCAGCCCACTGCTGCGCGGCACCACCCCTGCCCAGGGCACACGCATCCAGCGCTTCGAGTGCGAGGGCGGGGTGCGGCTGGACGACGGGCGGTTCGGCGACGCGCTCGACTTCGAACACGCCCGGTTCGCCTTCACCGACGACCAGGAGCTGTCGCTGCGCCGGGTGCAGACGCCCGAGCTGCGGTTCCTGGGCGAGCGGCCGGCGCGCGGCCGGGTGGTGCTGTCGGGGGCGCGGGTGGTCAACCTGATGGACCGGGCGGACAGCTGGCCCGGTCCCGGCCGGCTGCACATGGGCGGCTTCACCTACGAGAACCTGGTGCCGCGGGGGCCGTTCCCGCTGGAGAAGCGGCTGCGCTGGGTGGGCGCCGCGACCGCCGAGTACAACCCGGAGCCGTACGAGCGCCTCGCCGCCGTGCTGCGGGCCGGCGGCGAGGACGAGGTCGCCCGCGAGGTGCTGCTCGCCAAGCACCGCCGGCGCCGCGAGAGCCTTCCGATCGCCGCGAAGCTCGTCGGGTACGCCCAGGACTGGACGGTCGCCTACGGCTACCGGCCGGGCCGGGCCGCGGTGTGGATGGCGGTGCTGTGGGCGGCGGGCTCGCTCGCCTTCGCCCGTACCGAACCGCCGCCGCTGAAGACGGGCGAGCACCCGGACTGGAACCCGGCCCTCTTCGCCCTCGACCTGCTCCTGCCGGTCATCGACCTGGGCCAGGCCGGCTTCTGGCAACTCCACGACGCCTGGCAGTGGCTGGCAACGGCCCTGGTATTGCTGGGCTGGATCCTGGCGACGACGGTGGCGGCGGGCGCGACCCGCCTGCTGCGCAGAAGCTGAGCCGGACGACCGGCAGCCGCCGACGGCGGGAAGCCAGACGGGGGCCACCCGCACCCGACGACGAAAGCCGCACGGGTGGTGCGGGTGGGAACACAATCGGCCGAAGGCGAAGCCGAGGCCGAATCCGGACCCGACCCGCACAACCATCCCGCCCGGTCGACCGTCGTAGACACCATGCTGCGCGCGTTCCTAAGGACCGCGGCCGCCCGGGCCCGCGCCCGGACCACCCGGCCCGCCCAAGACGACGACGTGCTCCTCGACGCGCCCGACGACCGCCTCGCCCCCGCCCTCCTCGCCGCGGCCCGCGGCGAGCACACCCCCGCGGCCGGCCTCCTCGCCGGCACCCGCGAGGACGCGGAGTGGGAGCACCGCGACCGGTACACCACGCGGCTCGCCGCCTTCTCCCGCTCCCGCTCGGAGTGGCTCGACGCCTGGCGGTCGGCCTCCCCGGAGGACCCCGGCGCCCCGCTGGTCGCGGCGCGACTGGCGGTGGCCCGCCACTGGGACTCACCGGACCGTGCCGATCTGCTGCGCCAGATCGTGCCCGCGGTCACCGCGGCGGCAGAGGCGGCCGGACCCGACCCGGTGCCGTGGCGGACGGCGCTCGACGCGGCGCGGGGCGCCGGCGCCGCACACGCCGAGTTCGAGCGGCTGTGGGCGCAGGCGGTCCGCCGCTCCCCGCACCACTACGGCTGCCACGTCGCCGCCCTGGAGTACCTGGCCGCCGCCTCGCCCGGCGCCCACCGCGAATGCCTGGACTTCGCCGAGACGGCCGCGCAGGACGCCCCCGAGGACGCCCTCGTCCGGGCGCTGCCGCTGCGGGCGGCCTTCACCTGCCTGACCACGGCCGGCGACGGCGCCGCGACCGGCGTACCCGCGCCGGCCGGCGTACCCGCGCGCCACCTCCGTGTCCGCCTGGACGCGGCGGCCGACCGCGCGATCGCCCTGTCGGCGGCCCACCCGGCGGCCGACCCGTGGGCGGCCGGGCTGCGGAACCTGCTGGCGTACGTCCTCCTGCGGCTGGACCGGCTCGCGGACGCGGCGGAACAACTGCGGCTGACCGGCCCGTACGTCACGTCCTTCCCCTGGGACCGGGAGACGGACGACCCGCTCGGCCGCTTCCTCCAGGTGCGCGCGGACGTCCGCGCGGCCGTGGCCTCCGCGCCCCCGACGACGGGTTCGGGCCATCCACGATGTAGGCGGGGCGGACGCGTCCGTCCCGGCGACCATTAGGCTTCTGCGTCGTGACCACCGTCCGGCTCCCCCTCTTCCCCCTGAACTCCGTCCTCTTCCCGGGGCTGGTGCTCCCCCTCAACATCTTCGAGGAGCGCTATCGCGCCATGATGCGCGAACTGCTGAAGACCTCCGAGGACGAACCCCGCCGGTTCGCCGTCGTGGCGATCCGCGACGGCTACGAGGTGGCCCAGAGCGCTCCCGGCCTGCCCGACCCGACGGCCACGCTGGAACGCGGGCCGACGGCCGGGTTCGGCGCCGACCCGCTCAAGGCGTTCCACAAGGTGGGCTGCATCGCGGACGCGGCGACGATCCGCGAGCGGGCCGACGGCACCTTCGAGGTGCTGGCGACCGGCACGAACCGGGTGCGCCTGGTCTCGGTGGATACTTCGGGCCCCTTCCTGACGGCGGAGCTGGAACCGCTGTCCGAGGAACTGGGCGACGAGGCCGGCGCGCTGGCCGAGGGCGTCCTGCGGTCCTTCCGGCAGTACCAGAAGCGGCTGGCGGGGGCGCGCGAGCGGTCGCTGGCGACCGGCGCCGAGCTGCCGGACGAACCGGGTGTGGTCTCCTACCTGGTCGCCGCCGCGATGATGCTCGACACGCCGACGAAGCAGCGCCTGCTCCAGGCTCCGGACACCGCGTCCCGCCTGAGGGACGAGCTGAAACTCCTTCGCTCCGAGACCGCCGTCATCCGGTCGCTGCCGTCCCTGCCCGCGTCGGAACTGACGCGCGGCCCGACGAGTCTCAACTGAGGTACCGGCCCGCATGGCGAAGAAGGCGAAGAAGCAGCAGTCCGGCGGCACGCCCGCGACGGTGGCACTCACGGCGGCCGGGGTGACGTACACCGTCCACGCCTACGAGCACGACCCCGCCCACCCGTCCTACGGCGAGGAGGCGGCCGAGGCGATGGGCGTCTCGCCGGAGCGGGTCTTCAAGACGCTGGTGGCGGACGTCGACGGCGCCCTGACGGTCGCGGTGGTGCCGGTGGCGGGCCGGCTGGACCTGAAGGCCCTGGCGGCCGCGGTGGGCGGCAAGCGCGCGACGATGGCCGACCCGGCGATGGCCGAGCGCACCACGGGCTATGTGCGGGGCGGCATCTCGCCCCTGGGCCAGCGCAAGCGGCTCGCGACGGTCCTGGACGCGTCGGCCTCGGAGCACGCCACGATCTGCGTCTCGGCGGGCCGCCGCGGCCTGGAGGTCGAGCTGTCCCCCGACGACCTGGCCAAGCTGACGGACGCGGTCCTCGCGCCGATCGGCCGCGCGTAACCCCTCGACGAAAGCGCCGTTCTCGGCTAATCAGACAGAACATGTCGAAGAGAACCCGCAAACGCAGGTGGCGCACCAGGAAGGGGCGGGCGAACCACGGCCGCCGGCCCGCATAGACCGGGCGGCGGCGCGAGAGCCGCGCCGGCTCGGCCAGAGCTACGCCGGCTTGTCCCCGTACGGCGCGGGCCAGGGGTCCGGCTCGGGGTCCCTGGGGCCGAACAGTCCCGTCAGCCCCAGGTGGACGACGAGTGCCGACAGCGACCAGGCCAGCAGCGCGCCCTTCGCGCCCAGCTTCAGCGGCGCGTCGAACGTCACGCCCTTGCCCACGTCCTTCGCGTGGGCGATCACGTCCTGTGCGGGGCCGAGCCACACCCCGACCCGCCACGCCAGGAGTGAGCCGAGCAGTCCGCCGACGCCCAGCGCCACCACCAGCGGCACGCCGCCGCGCCGCCGGAGCAGGAAGGCCACGACCGCACTGAGCACCCCGAACGCCAGTGCGAGCAGCGTGAACGTTCCGTCGACGCCGATCGCCTGCTCGCCCTCGGACTCCTTGAGGAAGACCACCCAGCGCTCGTCGACCACGTCGCCGACCAGCGGCACGGTCGGGGCCAGCTTCCACCACAGCACGCCCAGCAGGGCACCGGAGAGCGCGATCGCCAGCACGGCCGTGGCGGCCTGCCGCACTTCGGTCAGCATCCCGGGGCCGTCCTGTTCGCCGTGGTGGTCGTACGGTGCGCCGGGCGCGGTCCCCACCGCGTGCGCGCCGACGGGCGGCGGCACCAGCCCGCCCTGGTACGACGGGCGTTCGTTCGGTGGGGGTGGCGGATTCAGAGGAGCGGTCACCGTGCCATCGTGCCAAACCCGCCCGTGCGGCACATCACCGGACGGCCGCCCTGCGGTACGCCCAGGTGGCGACGGCCAGGGAGATCACACCGACCCCGGCGCAGACCGCGAGGTCACCGAGGACGAAGACCCAGTCGGGCCGCTCCCCGAAGGTACGCGCGAACGCCTCCACGCCGTACGTCGAGGGCAGCAGGTCCCGGACCAGCCGGACCGCCTCCGGCATCCGCTCGGCCGGCAGCACACCCAGCAGCAGCGCCGCCGACATGCCCAGCTGGCCCAGCAGCGTGGCGAACTCGGGCCGCGGCGCGAGCAGGCCGAGGGCCGCGCCCAGTCCGGCGAGCGCGGCGCCCGCCAGCGGGATCACCGCCACCAGCACCCACAGATGCGTCATCGGCAGCCCGTACAGCAGACAGCCGAACACCGCCGTCACGACGGTCCCGGGCACCGTGAAGGACGCGTACGCGCCCGCCGCGCCCAGCACCACGGCGGCCGGCGGCACCGGCAGCGTCGCGTAGTGGTCGAGGCCGCCGCTGGCGCGCAGCTGCCCGAAGTACTGGGCGAGCAGGTTCAGCGCCACGAAGGCCACGACGAGCACCGCCGAACCGGCGACCACGGCCCGGGCCTCGCCGCCGCCGTCCACCACGCCGCGCATCAGGATCATGATGCCGACCGACTGGAAGGTGGCCACGAAGAGCAGCGGGATGCGCGCGACCCGCGCCCGGGACAGCTGCGCCCGGTACACAGCCACCAGGGAGGGCCACAGCCGCGCCCTGGGTCCCAGCTCGGCCGCGTCCTGCTCCTCGACGGCCAGGACGCCGCCCGGCAGGACATCGGCGGATACGACACTCACGTCGCGCTGCTCCCCTTCGTTGGGGTCGTTGGAGACGGTCGCCCTGACGGGTACGGATGCGGCGGCCGATGTGCTCACCGTGCGTGCGCTCAAGCCCTCACCAGCCCCTGCCGCGCCGCGCCGCCCAGCGCCAGGTATACGTCCTCCAGGCTGGGCGTGGCCAGGGTGAAGTCGTCGAGCGCGGCGAAGGCGGCACCGCCGGTGACGGTGGCGACGACCGCGCGGGCCTCCTCGGGGGCCAGCCGCAGCGTCCAGCGCCGCCCCGACTCGACTACGCGGTCGCGCAGGGCGGCGACCTCCGGGACGTGCAGGGGGGCCGTCTCGCGCCACACCAGGTCGACACGGACCTCTCCGGCGACCTTCTCCTTGAGCCCGGAGGGCGTGTCGCAGGCGATGACGCGCCCCCGGTCGAGAACGGCGACCCGGTCGAGGACGGTCTCGGCCTCGATGACGTTGTGGGTGACGAGCAGGACGGTGGTGCCGCGCTCGGCACGCCGCCGGTCCACGGCCGCCCACACCGCGCGCCGGGCCACCGGGTCCATGCCGGTGGTCGGCTCGTCGAGCACGAGCAGCGGGCGCTCCCCCACCAGCGCGGCGGCGAGGCAGGCGAGGCGGCGCTGGCCACCGGAGAGCTTCTTGATCGGGCGGGCGGCGAGGGGGGCCAGGCCCAGCTCGTCCAGGACCGCGTCCCGCTCGGCGCGCGCCCGCCGCACCTCCAGGCCGCGCAGCCGCCCGGTGGTCTCGGCGGCGAGCGACACGGTCAGCTCGTCCAGGGCGCTGGACTCCTGGCCGAGGTAGGCGAGGATCCGCGCGGCCCGCTCGGGGTGGCGCACGACGTCGTGCCCGAGGATCTCCACGCTGCCGCGGTCGGGCCGCATCAGGCCGGTGAGCTGGCGTACGAGGGTGGACTTGCCGGCGCCGTTGGGCCCGAGCAGGCCGAAGATCTCACCGCGGCGGATGTCCAGGCACACGTCGTCGGTGGCCCGTACCTCGGGAGTGGCGGGAACGCCGCGCCTGCCGCGCACCGCCGGATAGGTCTTGGTCAGTCCGCGCACCGCGCACACGGCACCGCCACCGGGTCGTAGTGCCTGTGCCGCGCGCGTACTCACAAGGGACGAGACTACGGGGTCCGTCCCCCCGGCCCGCTCCCGGGTCCGCCCATAAGTGTCGATTCAGCCGGGGAGACGCCGGAGCGCCTCACTCCGCCGCGGGGGTGCGTTCGGTCGCCGTCCGCACGTCGATCTCCCGCCAGAACCCGGCCCGGATCGCGTACCGGTCGTGCTCGTCGATCTGGTCGTCCTTGTGGGCCAGCAGCCCGAAGCGGGCCGCGTAGCGCAGCAGCTCCCCGTCGACGCGGTGCGGGATGCGCGGGTACATCCCGGACAGCTTCTGGAGGTGGCCGTGGTCGCCGAGGCGCTCCAGCCAGCGGCGGGCGAAGACCTGACCGACCTCGGACGGGTCGCCGCCGACCGTGGTGATGTCCTCCTCGCGGTCGGCCCAGCGCTGCTCGGCGGTGGTGAGCTGGGCCAGCGTCGGCATGGAGGCGGCCTCGGACGGCTCGGCGGCGGGCCGGTCGACCCAGCCCTTGTCGGAGGACCAGCGCAGGGTGGCCGTGGTCGGGTGCGGGGCGGAAGGGGCCGCGCCGGGGGCGCGCAGGGCGGCCAGGTCCTTGGGGGTGGGCACGCCCTTGGCGGGCGGTACACGCTCCTCGGCGCCATTGCGCCCGGCGGCCTCCGTGGGGTGCTCGGGCTCCTGTACGGGACGCTCGGCGGTCGTCGAGAGGGCCGATTCGGGCAGCGGCGCGGAGAGGATCGCGGCGATCTCGGGGCGGGGCACGGGCGGCGGCGCGCAGATGCCGCCGAGTTCCTTGGCGCGTACCGCCTTGGTGATCCACGTACGGTCCAGGACGCGTCGTTCGTCGGCCTCGGCGACCAGGTCCTCGGACTGGTTGTAGTCGCCGTCGGCGGCCTGTACGGCCCACAGGTGGACGGCGACGCCGTGTTCCTTGGCGGCCATCATGCCGGGCAGCAGATCGCCGTCGCCGGTCACCAGGACGACGTCGGAGCAGGCGCGGTTGCGGGCCAGCTCGGTCAGCTCGGCGTGCATGGCGGCGTCGACGCCCTTCTGCGCCCAGCGGCCGTCACTGCGCGTGAGGGCGCCGAGCCGGACGGTGACCCGGGGCATCACGCGCAGCCGGCGGTGCTCGGGCTGCGGGACACGGTCGGGGGCGCCGTCGAACCAGTAGATGCGCAGCAGGGGCCGCCCGGTGTCGGACTCGGCGCGGTCGCGCAGCCCCTGGATGAGGGCGGCGTGGTCGACGGTGATGCGCGAGCGTGAGGGCTCCCCGGCGAGCAGACTCGCGGCGGCCCCCAGCAGATACCCGGCGTCCACCAGGACGATGCAGCGGTCCACGCGATCCACCCTCTTTCCGGGAGGTTTGCTTCGGGCTTCCTTCGAGTCTGCCCGACGGCGCGGAGGTTAACGGCCCGAACTCGATCTTCGGCGTGGCGTTTCGGCGGGCCGGGCCCCGACCAGCCGTATCACGCACGGTAATTGCCCGATATGCGTTCTTTGTCAGCCTATGTGAATCTGGTCCCGTCGTTGGCCCCTAGATCCCCCTCAGGAGGTAGATCACCATGGCCAAGAACAAGAACAACCGTGATCGTAAGCAGCCCCACGCCGAGCGCGCCCCGCGGGCCGCCGAGTCGAACGTGCTGGACCGCGAGGAGCAGCACTCCCCGCAGCTGACGACGCCCGGCGACGCCGCGTCCCGCAAGCGCCAGAAGCGCTTCGGCCACAACTGACATCCGCGGTACGGGCCGTTGCGGCCCGCACGACGAGGGGCGCGCCCGGCAGACCGGGAGCGCCCCTCGCTCACTTTCGTGCCGAGACCGCAGAGCCCTCAGCGCCCGGTCAGCCCGCCAGGCAGGACGGCCCGAGCAGCACCTTCAGATCGCCGAAGAGCGCCGGATCGGGCTTGACCCGGTGCCGGTCCAGCCGGAGCACCGTCGTCTTCGTCGGCCCCTGGAGCTTGATCCGCACCTCGCTGTCGCCCCGGTGGTGGGTGAGGATCTCGCCGAGGCGGCTGACCATCGGCGGCGTGATGCGGGTGGCCGGGATGGTGAGGACCACGGGCGCGTTGGTGCCCGCGTTGGACAGGTCGGGGACCTGGAGCTCCATCGCGACCAGCCGCGGCACGTCCTCCCGCTTGTCCAGCCTGCCCTTGACGAAGACCACGGCGTCCTCGATGAGTTGGGTGGACACCAGCTGGTAGGTCGCCGGGAAGAACATGCACTCCAGGGAGCCGGCCAGGTCCTCGACGGTGGCGATGGCCCAGGCGTTGCCCTGCTTGGTCATCTTGCGCTGGAGGCCGGAGATGATGCCGCCGATGGTGACGACCGCGCCGTCCCCGAAGTCACCGCCGGTGAGCTGGGAGATGCCCGCGTCGGCCTTGTCGGACAGCACGTGCTCCAGGCCGAAGAGCGGGTGGTCGGAGACGTAGAGACCGAGCATCTCCCGCTCCTGGGCGAGCAGATAGGTCTTGTCCCACTCGTCCTCGCCGAAGACGACGTCGAGTCCGAACCCCGGCTCGTCGCTCTGCTCGTCGCTCATGCCGCCGAAGAGGTCGAACTGCCCCTCGGCCTCCTTGCGCTTGACCGCGACCACGTTGTCGATCATCGGCTCGTACTGCGCGGTGAGGCCCTTGCGGGTGTGTCCCATCTCGTCGAAGGCGCCGGCCTTGATCAGCGACTCGGTGGTCCGCTTGTTGCAGACGACTGCCTCGACCTTGTCCAGGTAGTCGGGGAAGGAGGCGTACTTCCCCTTCGCCTTGCGGCACCTGATGATCGACTCGACGACGTTGGTGCCGACGTTGCGGACGGCGGAGAGGCCGAAGAGGATCACGTCGTCGCCCTGGGCGGCGAAGTTCGACATGGACTCGTTGACGTTGGGCGGCAGGACCTTGATGCCCATGCGCCGGCACTCGTTGAGGTAGACGGCCGACTTGTCCTTGTCGTCCTTGACCGAGGTGAGCAGGGCCGCCATGTACTCGGCGGGGTAGTTGGCCTTGAGGTACGCCGTCCAGTACGACACCAGTCCGTACGCGGCGGAGTGCGCCTTGTTGAAGGCGTAGCCGGCGAAGGGGACCAGCACGTCCCACAGGGCCTGGATGGCCTCGTCGCTGTAGTCCTTCCTGCGGGCGCCCTCCTGGAAGAGGACGAAGTTCTTCGCCAGTTCGTCGGGCTTCTTCTTGCCCATCACGCGGCGCAGGATGTCGGCCTCGCCGAGCGAGTAGCCCGCGATGATCTGGGCGGCCTTCTGCACCTGCTCCTGGTAGACGATCAGGCCGTAGGTGACCGAGAGGACCTCCTGGAGGGGCTCCTCCAGCTCCTTGTGGATCGGCGTGATCTCCTGGAGGTTGTTCTTGCGCAGCGCGTAGTTGGTGTGCGAGTCCATGCCCATGGGGCCGGGGCGGTAGAGCGCGGAGACGGCGGAGATGTCCTCGAAGTTGTCGGGCTTCATCAGCCGCAGCAGCGAGCGCATCGGTCCGCCGTCGAACTGGAAGACGCCGAGCGTGTCGCCGCGCTGGAGCAGGTCGAAGGTCGTCGGGTCGTCCAGCGGCAGCGACAGCAGGTCGAGGTCGATGCCCTTGTTGGACTTCACCATCTTGACGGCGTCGTCCATGATCGTGAGGTTGCGCAGGCCGAGGAAGTCCATCTTCAGCAGGCCGAGCGACTCGCACTGCGGGTAGTCCCACTGCGTGATGGTCACGCCGTCCGTGTGCCGCACCCAGATGGGGGCGTGGTCGACGATGGGCTCGCTGGACATGATCACGCCGGCCGCGTGCACGCCCATCTGCCGGACCAGGCCCTCGACGCCCTTGGCGGTGTCGATGACCTTCTTCACGTCCGGCTCGTTCTCGTACATCGAGCGGATCTCGCCGGCCTCGCTGTAGCGGGGGTGGGTCGAGTCCGTGATGCCGTTGAGGTCGATGCCCTTGCCGAGGACGTCGGCTGGCATCGCCTTGGTGAGCCGGTCGCCCATCGCGTACGGGTAGCCCAGCACGCGCGCGGAGTCCTTGATGGCGTTCTTCGCCTTGATCTTGCCGTACGTGCCGATCATGGCGACCTTGTCGGCGCCGTATTTCTCCGTCACGTACCTGATCACCTCGACGCGCCTGCGCTCGTCGAAGTCGATGTCGACGTCGGGCATGGAGACGCGCTCGGGGTTGAGGAACCGCTCGAAGATCAGGCCGTGCGGGATGGGGTCGAGGTCGGTGATGCCCATCGCGTAGGCCACGATCGAACCGGCCGCGGAGCCTCGGCCGGGGCCGACCGCGATGCCCTGGTTCTTGGCCCACATGATGAAGTCGGCGACCACGAGGAAGTAGCCCGGGAACCCCATCTGGATGATGACGTCCATCTCGTACTCGGCCTGCTTCTGGCGGTCCTCGGGGACGACGCCGGAGAACCGGCGCTCCATGCCCAGGCGGACCTCCTCCTGGAACCAGGTGACCTCGGTGAAGCCGTCGGGGATGTCGAACTTCGGCATGAGGTCGCGCTTCTCGAACATGCCGTCGGTGTCGATCATCTCGGCGATCAGGCGCGTGTTGGCGCAGCCCTCCTGCCAGGCGTCGGAGGAGTCGATGGCGTACATCTCGTCCGTCGACTTCAGGTAGTAGCCGGTGCCGTCGAAGCGGAAGCGGTCGGGGTCGGAGAGGTTCTTGCCGGTCTGGATGCACAGCAGCGCGTCGTGGGCGGTCGCCTCGTGCGCGTAGGTGTAGTGCGAGTCGTTGGTGACCAGGGGCGGGATGCCGAGCTTCCGGCCGATCTCCAGCAGGCCGTCGCGGACCCGGCGCTCGATCTCGATGCCGTGGTCCATCAGCTCCAGGAAGTAGCGGTCCTTGCCGAAGATGTCCTGGTAGTCGGCGGCCGCCTGGAGGGCCTCGTCGAAGTGGCCGAGGCGCAGCCGGGTCTGCACCTCGCCGGAGGGGCAGCCGGTGGAGGCGACGATGCCCTCGGACCACTGGGAGATGGTCTCCTTGTCCATCCGGGGCCACTTCTGCAGCCAGCCCTCGGCGTACGCGTCCGAGGACAGCCGGAAGAGGTTGTGCAGGCCCGTACGGTTGGTCGCCCACATCGTCTTGTGGGTGTAACCACCGGAACCGGAGACGTCGTCCCGCTTCTGGTGCGGCTGGCCCCACTGGATCTTGCGCTTGTTCCGCCGCGACTCGGGGGCGACGTACGCCTCGATGCCGATGATCGGGGTGACTCCGGCCTTCTTCGCGGAGTGGAAGAAGTCGTACGCCCCGTGCAGGTTGCCGTGGTCGGACATGGCGATGTGCGACATGCCCATCTCGTTGCAGGCGTCGAACATGTCCTTGAGCCGCGCGGCACCGTCCAGCAGCGAGTACTGGGTGTGGACGTGCAGGTGCGTGAACGGCGGCTTGGACACGTGCGGCCTCCATAGGTCAAACGCTGTGGCGCGTAGCGCCTCGATGAGGGGCGGTGGTCGGGCGACGGGTGGGCGGGCGACGGGCTGCGTTCAGTCCGGGGGGTCAGCGTCGAAGTCTATGCCTCGGCACTGACACTCCGAGGGCCACCACGCGTACCTTCTGGGGCGGGCACTCCCGCACCCCTTCGGACGTTGGCCCGGGTGGAGATCCGCTCCACTCGGTCAGGCACCACCCGCACCAGGAGGCACCAAGGCATGTCGGTCCCGCAGCTCAACGAGGAGCACCGCGGCGAGGAGATCCTCGCCGTCTTCGACACCGCCTTCGGCCAGCTGCTGGCCGCGGACCCGGCGGCGTTCCGCGTGAAGTTCCGGAAGATGGCGGCCTCGGCCTTCGCGTTCTACCGGGGCACGGCATGCCTCTTTTACCATGATTTGACCGAGGACCGGGAGTTCGGTTCGCAGGACGGCGGCCCGTACCTGGACGAGCGGACCTCCCGGGTGTGGATCCACGGCGACCTGCACGCCGAGAACTTCGGCACGTACATGGACTCCACCGGCCGGCTGATCTTCAACGTCAACGACTTCGACGAGGCCTACGTCGGCCCCTTCACCTGGGACCTCAAGCGCTTCGCCGCCTCCATCGCGCTGATCGGCTACGCGAAGGCGCTCAGCGACGAGCAGATCACCGAGCTGGTGCGGGTGTACGCGGGCGCGTACCGCGAGCGCATCCACGCCCTGGCCACCGGCGCCAAGAGCGACGAGGTGCCGCCCTTCACGCTGGACACCGCGGAGGGGCCGCTGCTGGGCGCGCTGCGGGTGGCCCGCTCCCTGACCCGCTTCGGGCTGCTGGACTCGATGACCGAGATCCGTGACTTCGAGCGCCGCTTCGCCCCCGGCGGCGGCTCCATCGAGCTGGACGCCGCCACCCGCTACAAGGTGCTCGCGGCCTTCGACGGCTACCTGGAGACGCTTCCGGAGTCCTCCCTGGCCCGCCCCGACTCCTACCGCGTGAAGGACGTCGTGGGCCGCCGGGGCATCGGCATCGGCTCGGCCGGCCTGCCCTCGTACAACATCCTCCTGGAGGGCAACAGCGACGCCCTGGAGAACGACGTCGTGATCTACATCAAGCAGGCCCAGACCCCGGCGGTCTCCCGGCACATCACCGACCCGGCGATCCGGGACTACTTCCAGCACGAGGGCCACCGCACGGTGATCTCCCAGCGTGCCCTCCAGGCGCACGCCGACCCGTGGCTGGGCTGGACCGAGCTGGACGGCTCCGGTCAGCTCGTCGCCGAGGTCTCGCCGTACGCCGTCGACCTGGACTGGGGCGACATCGACGACCCGGAGGAGATCGCCGAGGTCGTCTCCGACCTGGGCCGGGCGACGGCCACCATGCACGCGGCGGCCGACGACCAGTCCGGCGAGTCGCTGGTGCCGTTCTCCACCGAGCGGGCCATCGACGCGGCGATCGCGGCCGACGAGGAGAGTTTCGCCCCCCTGCTGACCGACTTCGCGCACCGGTACGGCGCACGCGCGCGTGCCGACCACCAGACCTTCGTCGACCTGTTCCGCAACGGCCGCATTCCGGGTCTGTAACCGTCGGCACTCTCACAGGAACCCTTTAGGGGTCCCTTACCGGGCCCCGTGACACACTCTTCTACTGCTATGGACATATCCGGAACCCCGCTCAGAGCCGTACGCGCGGCGCTGTTCACGGCACTCGTCGTGACCCTCAGCACCGCGTCGCACGTGCTGCTGTCCGGGGTTCCGCTGCCGCTGCCCACAGTGGCCGCCGTCGCCGCCGCCGTGTTCCTGATCGCGTACGCCCTGGCCGGGCGGCGCGAGCGCGGCTTCGGGCGGATCGCCGCCCTGCTGATCCCGCTGGAACTGGCCGCCGACACGGTCTTCACCACCGGCCAGCACGTCTGCTACGGCCGGGCGGGCGGCCCCGTCGCGGGCCCGCTGCGCTCCGTCGGCTTCGACGTCCTGTGCGGCGACGGGACCGGCGTCCACGCGGGCGTGACCGCGCCGCTGACCCGGGTGACCGGCGCCGAGACCGACCGGATGGCGGCGCTGCTCGCCGACGCCGATCCCGGCACCGCCTGGCTGCTGCTCGGCGCGCACGTCGGGGTCGGACTGCTCGCCGCGGCCTGGCTGCGGCGGGGCGAGAAGGCGCTGGCCCAGCTGCTCGGCGCGGTGGCCGCGACCACCTTCCGGCCGCTGCTGCTCGCGGTCGCGGCCGTGAGCGTCCGCCGGGCCCCGGCCGTGCGCCGCCCGGTGGTCCCGGCCGGCCGCACCACCGGCGCCCGCGAGCGGATCCTCACGCACTCCCTGGGACGTCGCGGACCGCCGTGCGCGGTCGCCCTCGTGTGACCCGTTCACCGAGCATCACCGAGCACAGCAGCCCCCGTACGAGTTTCCGCACACCCCTGTGTGCACGTCCCCGGAGAGATCACCATCATGAGCAAGCGGAACAGCCAGGCGGCGAAGACGGCGGCCCGTGAGCGCCTGCGCCAGGAGCGCGAGCGTCAGGCCAAGCGCGACAAGGTCAAGCGGCAGGGCATCGTGGCCGCCGCCATCGTCGGCGTGCTGGCGATAGCCGGCGGCATCAGCTACGCCGTCGTCCAGGGCAACCAGCCCTCGAAGTGGGAGGAGGCCGCCGACGCCAAGGTGGTGGCCCCGGCCAACACCTCGGGCAAGGACGGCACCACGGTCACCATCGGCAAGTCCAAGACCGACAACACCGTCCACCTCTACGAGGACCCGCGCTGCCCGGCCTGCGCCTCCTTCGAGCAGAACATCGGCGAGAGCGTCAACAAGGGCATGGAGGACGGCGACTACAAGCTCTCCTTCACCATCGGCACCTTCCTCGACGGCAACCTGAGCGGCGAGGGTTCGAAGAACGCGCTGAGCGCGCTCGGGGCCGCGCTGAACGTCAGCCCGGAGGCGTTCCTCGACTACAAGACCGCCCTGTTCTCCTCCGAGTACCACCCGGAGGAGTCCAGCGACGAGTTCGCCAAGGACGACTACCTGATCAAGGTGGCGAACTCGGTCGACGCCCTGAAGAACAACAAGAAGTTCCAGGGCGCCGTGGAGAAGGGCACCTACGACGCCTGGGCGATGCGGATGAGCAAGTCCTTCGACACCGCCGAGGGCGTCCAGTCGACCCCGACCATCAAGATCAACGACAAGGTGATCGAGAACCCCAGCTCGGTCGCCGACTGGGAGAAGGCGCTCAAGGACGCCAAGGTCACCAAGTGACCCGCGCGTGACCCCCGCACGGGGGTGACGCCGCACGGGGGTGACGCCGCACGGGGGTGACGCCGCACCGACGCACGGCGAACGAGCGGGCGAACTTTTTACGAGTTCGCCCGCTCGCGCGCATACCGATCAGTAACCTGATCGTCCGTGACCAGTCGACACAGATCGTCCGAGAAATCCGTCCCGTCGCCCGCCGAGCCCGCGGGCGCCCGAACTCCGAGCCGCCGTACGGTCGTCAAGGCCGCGGCGGCCGGCGCCGTCCTGGCCGCCCCGCTCGCCGCCGCCCTGCCCGCGGGCGCCGCCGACACGGCCCCCGCCTTCCTGCACGGCGTCGCCTCCGGGGACCCGCTGCCCGACGGGGTTCTGCTGTGGACCCGGGTGACGCCGGTGCCCGAGGCCATACCGGGCTCCGGAGCCGGTCCGGACACCGCGGTGAGCTGGGTCGTCGCCACCGACAAGGCCCTCACGAACATCGTCGCCAAGGGCTCCGTCACCGCGACCGCCGGCTCCGACCACACCGTCAAGGCGGACATCCGCGGTCTCGCGCCCGCCACGGACTACTGGTTCCGCTTCTCCGCGGGCCCCACCGACTCCCCCGTCGCCCGCACCCGCACCGCGCCGGCGGCCGACGCGGCCGTCTCCGGGCTGCGGTTCGGCGTGGTCTCCTGCGCCAACTGGGAGGCCGGGTACTTCTCGTCGTACCGCCATCTCGCGGCCCGCGGCGACCTGGACGCCTGGCTGCACCTGGGCGACTACATCTACGAGTACGGCACCGGCGAGTACGGCACCCGGGACACCGTCGTACGGCCGCACGCCCCGGCCCACGAGATCCTCACCCTCGCCGACTACCGCGTACGGCACGGCCGTTACAAGACCGACCCCGACCTCCAGGCGCTGCACGCCACGGCGCCGGTCGTGGCCATCTGGGACGACCACGAGATCGCCAACGACACCTGGTCGGGCGGCGCCGAGAACCACACCGAGGGCGCCGAGGGGCCCTGGGCGGCGCGTCAGACCGCCGCCAAGCAGGCCTACTTCGAGTGGATGCCGGTGCGCCCGGCGATCGCCGGCACCACCTACCGGCGGCTGCGCTTCGGCAAGCTGGCCGACCTGTCGCTGCTGGACCTGCGCACCTACCGCTCGCAGCAGGTGGGCATCGGCGAGGGCGAGGTCGACGACCCGGACCGCACCATGACCGGCCGCGCCCAGCTGGACTGGCTCAAGTCCGGCCTCGCCGCCTCGGACACCGCCTGGCGGCTGGTCGGCAACCCGGTGATGATGTCGCCGTTCGCGATCGGCTCGCTCTCCGCCGAGCTGCTCAAGCCGCTCGCCGAGCTGCTCGGCCTGCCCAGGGAGGGCCTCGCCCTCAACACCGACCAGTGGGACGGCTACACCGACGACCGCCGGGAACTGCTGGCCCACCTGCGCGCGAACGCCGTCCGCAACACCGTGTTCCTCACCGGCGACATCCACATGGCGTGGGCCAACGACGTGCCGTACAACGCCGGCACGTACCCGCTGTCCGCCTCCGCCGCCACGGAGTTCGTCGTCACCTCGGTGACCTCCGACAACCTCGACGACATCGTGAAGGTCCCCGAGGGCACCGTCTCGGCGATCGCGGCACCGGTCATCCGGGCCGCGAACCGGCACGTCCACTGGGTCGACACCGACCGGCACGGCTACGGCGTGCTGGACATCACGGCGGAGCGGACGCAGATGGACTACTACGCCGTCTCCGACCGCACCGACCCGGACGCCACGTCCCGGTGGGTCCGCTCCTACCGCACCCGCAGCGGCACCCAGCGGGTGGAACGCGTCTACTCCCCCGCCTGATCCGCCTCCTCCCCGAGCGAGTCGAGGAAGCCGAGCGCCACCCGCCAGGTGGCCTCGGCCGCCTCCTCGTCGTAGTCCGGCAGCTCGGGGTCGGTGTAGATGTGGCCCGCCCCCGCGTACCGGTGCACCTCCACGTCGGCGCCGATCCGGCCCATCTGGAGATACCAGGCGCTGAGCCAGTCGTCCGTCTCGAAGGCGTCCGGCTCGGCCACGTGCAGCTGGACCGACAGGTCGTCGACCGAGGCGTTGGCCGCGATGTCCGAGGTGCCGTGCAGCAGGAGCAGTCCGCGCGCCCGGTGGTCGCCGAGCGCGAGGGTCTGGGCGATGGACGCGCCGAGCGAGAACCCGGCGTACACCAGCCCCCGCTCCGAATAGGGGGCGGCGGCCAGCACGGCCCGCTTGAGCAGCTCCTCCCGGCCGATCCCGTCCTGGTGGGCCATGCCCTCCTCGACCGTGTCGAAGGTCCGGCCCTCGAAGAGGTCCGGGGTCCAGACCTGGTGCCCGGCGTCGCGCAGCCGGTCGGCGGCCTGCCGCACCGCGGGCCTCGGGCCGAGGGACGAGTGAAAGAGCACGATGTTCATGAGGCCATGGTGCCAGCCGGGTGTGACAACGCGATGCGCGGCGATACCCCGGGCGGGACGTAAGTCACAGGTTCACAGCGCGCCGTGGGCGGTTACGTTCGAGGGCATGGAGACGATACTCCGCCCGCTGATCGTGGTCGGCGGCTCCATCCTGCTGACCCTGGTCATCGGATGGGCCACTGACCTGCTGCTGCGCAAGGCCGACGGACGGCATCCCGAGACGCCGCTGTGGGGGCTGCTGCGCCGGGCCCGCATCCCGTACCAGGTCATGCTGTGCGCGGCGCTGCTGAGAGGGTCGTACGTCGAGGCCCAGGTGTTCCCGGAGCACCGGTCGGCGGTCGGCAGGCTGCTGACGCTGCTGCTGATCGGCTCGGTGGCCTGGCTGGTGATCCGGATCGCCGCCGCGGTCGTCGAGACGTCGTACTCCCGATACGCCCACGCCCACGCCGAGCGCGCCCCGGCCCGGGTCCGCCGGGTGCGCACCCAGGTGTCGCTGATCATGCGGGTGGTCTCGGCGATCGTCGGCGTGGTCGCCGTGTCGTCGATGCTCCTGACCTTCCCGGCGATGCGCGCCGCGGGTGCCTCGCTGCTGGCCTCGGCCGGTCTGCTCGGCATCGTGGCCGGCATCGCCGCGCAGTCCACGCTCAGCAACATGTTCGCCGGGTTCCAGATCGCCTTCGGCGACATGGTGCGCATGGGCGACACGGTCGTGGTGGACGGCGAGTGGGGCACCGTCGAGGAGATCACGCTGACGTACCTGACCGTGCGCACCTGGGACGAGCGCCGGATCACCATGCCGGTGTCGTACTTCACCTCCAAGCCGTTCGAGAACTGGTCGCGCGGCACCCCGCAGATGACCGGGACCGTCTTCTGGCACCTCGACCACACGGCACCGCTGGACCGGATGCGCGAGCGGCTGCGCGACCTGCTGCGGGAGTGCCCGGCCTGGGACGGGCGGGACTACAACCTGACGGTCACGGAGACGACGCAGAACACCATGCAGGTGCGGGCCCTGGTGACGGCGAAGGACGCGGACGACATCTGGACGGTGCGGGTCACGGTCCGCGAGGGGATGATCCGCTGGCTGGCCGAGGAGCACCCCTACGCCCTGCCGCGGATCAACACGGCGGACGCGGCCCTGCGGCCGCCCCGCGACGGCGTCCACCGGCCCCGCCGCTCGCCCGACGGGGGCGCCCGCCGCTTCCCGGAGCACCCCACGAAGAGTCTGTGACCGCGGCGCGGCTGGGCAGGGCTCAGCGCAGGCTGCGCACGTCCAGGTGGCGCAGCACCCGGTCCACGATCTCCGGGTCGGAGCCGGGTTCGCTGCGCGCCGCGAGGATCTCGTGCCGGGCGGCGCTGAGCATCTCGCCCTGGATGCGCCGGACCCGCTTGATCCGCCGCGCCCGCTGCTCCTGCGCCTCCCGGCGCTCCTCGTCCCCGAGGTCCGGACTGATCCGCACCCCGATGTCGTAGGCGCGCCGCAGCATCTGCTCGGACAGCTCGTCCGGCAGTTCCTCCACCGACTCGATCTCCTTCAGCCGCTGCTTGGCCGCCTTGGCCGCCCGCAGGCCCAGCTCCTTCTCGTAGGCCTGCTCCCGCTCGGTGTCGGCCCGTACGCCGAGCCGGCCCACCAGCCAGGGCAGCGTCAGCCCCTGGACCAGCAGCGTGACCATGATCACCCCGAAGGCGATGAAGACGATCTCGTCCCGGTTGGGGAAGGCGGCTCCCGCCTCCGTCTCCAGCGGGATCGCGAGGGCCAGCGCGACCGAGGCCACGCCGCGCATCCCGGCCCACCACATGACCACGGTCTCCCGCCAGCTCGTCGGGATGTCCTCGTCCTGGTCGCGTCTGGCGTGCAGCCGCTGGGTCAGCCAGGTGGCGGGCAGCAGCCACAGCAGCCGGACCAGGATGACGACGGCGCTGACCGCCGCCGCCCAGCCGAGCAGCTCCGCCCACCGGCCGGAGGCCGTGCGGATCGCGTTGTGCAGTTCGAGACCGATCAGCCCGAAGGCCACGCCGGTGACCAGGGTGTCGACGACGTCCCACACCGTGTGCCCGGCGAGCCTGGTCATCACGTCGTCCGCGTCCGAGGCGTACTCGGCGAGGAACATCGCGGTGGTGAGCACGGCGAGCACCCCCGAGCCGTGCAGTTCGTCGGCGGCGACGTAGCTCACGAACGGCACCAGCAGGGTCAGGCCGATCTGCAGCGTCGGGTCTTCCAGGATGCTCATCAGCTTGTTGGAGCCCCAGCCCAGCGCGAGCCCCACGGCGACGGCGACGACGGCGGACAGCACCAGGTCGAGCCCCGCCTCCCAGGCCGAGAAGGTGCCGCTGACGGCCGCGGCGATGGCCACGTGGTACAGGACGATCGCCGTGACGTCGTTGAACAGCCCCTCGCCCTCCAGGATGGACACCAGGCGGCGCGGCAGCCCCAGCTGCCCGGCGACGGCGGTCGCCGCGACCGGGTCGGGCGGTGCCACCAGGGCGCCCAGCGCGAAGGCGGCGGCGATCGGCAGCCCCGGGACGATCGCGTGGGCCACGGTGGCCACGCAGGCCATGGTGACGAAGACCAGCGCGACCGCCAGCAGGAAGATCGGGCGCTTGTTGGCCGCGAACTGCCGCCAGGAAGTGCGCCGCACGGCCGCGTACAGCAGCGGCGGCAGCAGTGCGGGCAGGATGAGTTCGGGCGGGATGTCGACGTTGGGCACGAAGTCGAGCAGGGCGAGGACGATCCCGAGGACCGTCATCAGGACCGGTGCCGGCAGCCCGAGCCGGGCTCCGAGGGGGACGCTCAGCAGGGCCCCGAGCAACAGCATGAACAACAGGGCCAACTGATCCACGGTCACCGCTCCGGTGGGGTCTCGGTATGCACACGGCGGACCTCAAGCCTGCCACGCCACCCGCCCCACCAGCCCGTTCGGCGCCTCTGGTTACAGGGCGCGCCGCATCGCGCGGTGGGGTATCCCGGCGTCGGGGAACTCGGGTCCGTACGCCACGTACCCCAGCCGCTCGTAGAAACCCAGGGCGTGGGTCTGCGCGTGCAGGTCCACCGCGGTGAGTCCACGCGCGCGTGCCGCGTCCTCCACGGCCCGCACCAGCGCCGCGCCGACGCCCAGCCCGCGGGCCGCCGCGGTCACCGCGAGCCGGCCCAGCGAGCCGACGGCCGGGTCGCCGTCGCCGTTCTTCGCGGCGGCGGCCGGGCCGTGCAGCAGCCGGCCGGTGCCCAGGGCCTCGCCGTCCGCCCGGACCGCGAGGACGTGCACGGCGTCCGCGTCGTGGGCGTCGTACTCGATGTCCTCGGGGACCTGCTGCTCGGCGACGAAGACGTCCTTGCGCACCGCGAAGCAGGCCTCCCGGTCGGCCGGGTCCTCGGCGACGCGCACCTCGTAGGCCGGGGCCGGGTGAGGGGCACTCATCCGTAGGTCTCCTCGCGGACCAGGTCGAGGGCCTGCTGAAGGTCCTCGGGGTAGTCGCTGGCGAACTCGGCCCACTCGCCGGTGCCGGGGTGCTCGAAGCCGAGCCGGACCGCGTGCAGCCACTGGCGGGTCAGGCGCAGCCGCTTGGCGAGGGTGGGGTCGGCGCCGTACGTCAGGTCGCCGACGCAGGGGTGGCGGTGGGCGGCCATGTGGACGCGGATCTGGTGGGTGCGGCCGGTCTCCAGCTTCACGTCGAGCAGGGAGGCGGCGCGGAAGGCCTCGATGAGGTCGTAGTGCGTGACGGAGGGCTTGCCCTCGGCGGTGACGGCCCACTTGTAGTCGTGCTGCGGGTGGCGGCCGATGGGGGCGTCGATGGTGCCGCTGGTCGGGTCGGGGTGGCCCTGCACGAGCGTGTGGTAGCGCTTGTCGACCGTGCGCTCCTTGAACTGGCGCTTGAGCGAGGTGTACGCGCGCTCCGACTTGGCCACCGCCATCAGGCCGGAGGTGCCGACGTCGAGGCGGTGCACGATGCCCTGCCGCTCGGCGGCGCCGGAGGTGGAGATGCGGTACCCGGCGGCGGCCAGTCCGCCGATGACGGTCGGCCCGCTCCAGCCCGGGGACGGATGGGCGGCGACGCCGACGGGCTTGACGATCACGAGCACGTCCTCGTCGTCGTGGACGATCTCCATGCCCTCGACGGGCTCGGCGACCACCTGCACGGGAGCGGGTGCCTGCGGCATCTCGACCTCCAGCCAGGCGCCGCCGTGCACCCGCTCGGACTTGCCGACCACCGATCCGTCGACCTGCACCTTGCCCGCCGCGGCGAGTTCCGCGGCCTTGGTACGGGAGAAGCCGAACATGCGGGAGATGGCGGCGTCGACGCGCTCGCCCTCCAGGCCGTCGGGCACGGGCAGGGTGCGGATCTCGGGAATCGTGCTCACCCGTCGAGTATGCCGGACGGGTCGGACACTCCCGAACACGCGATCAGTCCTTGTGGACGGTCAGCCCCTGTGGACACTCAGTCCTTGTGGACGGTCCCGTCCGGGTCAAGACCCCGGAAGGAGAGGATCACGATCAGGATGCCGCCGCAGACGATCGCCGAGTCGGCGAGGTTGAAGACGGCGAAGTGCTTGGGCGCGATGAAGTCCACGACCGCGCCCTTGAAGACGCCGGGCGAGCGGAAGATCCGGTCGGTGAGGTTGCCCAGGGCACCGCCGAGCAGCAGACCGAGCGCGATCGCCCACGGCAGGCTGTAGAGCTTGCGCGCGAGGCGGGCGATCACGACGATCACGGCCGCCGCGATCACCGTGAAGATCACCGTGAACGCCTCGCCGAAGCCGAAGGCCGCGCCCGCGTTGCGGATGGCCGCGAACCTCAGCCAGTCCCCGATGATCTCGATCGGTGCGTTGTGCTCCAGCTTGGCGACCACGATCATCTTGCTGACCAGGTCGATCAGGTACGCGAACATGGCGACCGCGAACAGCACGGCGATCCGCCGCCTGCCCCGGGGGCGCTCCGGACCGCGCTCCTGCTCGGCGTCGGGGCGTTCCTGCCCGTCCCCCGTCGCGTCCGGGGTGTCCGGGGTGTCCGGGGTGTCCGGCGTACCGATGATGCGCTCCGCCTCTGCCACGTGAGTCCCTCAGCCTAGGTACCTGACTGAGGACGAGGGTACGGCACACTTTCCGTCCCGTACGTGCTCAGGACCCATACCGGCGCGCGATCGCGGCGGATCAGTACCGGCGCTCCTGCTTCTGCTTGCACTCGACGCACAGGGTGGCCCTGGGGAAGGCCTGCATGCGCGCCTTGCCGATGGGGTTCCCGCAGTTCTCGCACAGGCCGTAGGTGCCCGCGTCCAGACGTTCCAGGGCGCGCTCGGTCTGGGTGAGCACCTCCCGCGCGGTGGCGGCCAGCGCCAGCTCGTGCTCGCGCGTGATGTTCTTGCTGCCGGTGTCCGCCTCGTCGTCGCCCGCGCCGTCGCCGGAGTCCCGCATCATGCCCTGGAGCGACCGCTCGGAGGAGTCGATCTCGGTGCGCAGCCGGTCGGCCTCGGACTGCAGCCCTCCGCGCGCCTCCTCCACCTCTTCCGGGGTCCAGGGTTCCTCGCCGGGGCGTACCGCCAGGTCGCCGGGGTCCGCAGCGGCGCCGCGGGCCTTGGGAACGGCGGTCTTGGCCGCCGTGGCCGTGCCAGGAGTCTTCTTCGCAACCACCGTCGTGGCTCCCGTCTGCTCCGCGGCCCGCGCCGCGCCCACCTTCTTGGCCGTGCTCTTCTTCGCCGTGCTCTTCTTGGCGGTGCTCTTCTTGGCCGCGGTCTTCTTCGCCGGGCCGTGCTCCGTGGTGCTCGTCTCCGCGGCGCTCTTCTTCGCGGCGGTCGTCTTCTTCGCTGCCGTGGTCTTCTTCGCAGCCGTCTTCTTGGCGGCTGTCTTCCTGGCCGTCGTCTTCTTGGCGGCGGTCTTCTCCGCAGCCGCCTCCGACTGCTCTTCGGCGGTCTTCTTCGCCACCATGGCCGCGGCCCCTTCACATATTGTGATCTTGCGCGCGAATCGTGCTGGGACGATAAATCGACTCGGGTCCCGCGGCAACGGGGCACGCCGCCCGATTCGCCGACCCGCCGTGCGCCACGCGGGCGAGCATGCATCCGTTGTGCCCAGCTCCCCGCCCGGTAATCCGCCCGGAGGGCGTCCGGCCGGGGCCGCCCGGACGCCGTATGCGCGCCGGCGGCATTCGGGTCACACCGGGCCCTGCCGGGGCCGTGCGGCGCCCACCGCCCCGGCCCCTGCGAAAACGGGTCGGCCGCTGTCCGCGCGGCGCCGTACACTGGGCGGAGCGAAAAGCGTGGATGGGGACGAGTAGCGGCGTCAGCAGCCCAGAGCGACCCGGGGACGGTGTGAGCCCGGGGGCGAGCGCGATGTGAAGATCACCCCGGAGCCGCCGGAAGAAAGCCGTGGCCGACAGCCGCGGCGAGTAGAACCGGCTCGCGACCCCAATGAGGGGGCTGACCGGCGCACACGACGCACCGGGGAGCCAAGGAGGGTGGTACCGCGGGAGCACGGCTCTCGTCCCTCCGACGGAAGGCAGCACGTCCGCCGGAGGAAGCTCGTTGAATACGCAGCCGCAGTACCGCCAGGTGCCCGCCCAGGTCGACCTGCCCGCGCTCGAACACGCGGTGCTCGACTTCTGGCGTGAGCAGAAGATCTTCGCCAAGAGCCTGGAGCAGTCCGAGGGCCGCCCCGAGTGGGTGTTCTACGAGGGCCCGCCCACCGCCAACGGCATGCCCGGCGCCCACCACATCGAGGCGCGCGTCTTCAAGGACGTCTTCCCCCGCTTCCGCACCATGCGCGGCTACCACGTGGGCCGCAAGGCCGGCTGGGACTGCCACGGCCTCCCGGTGGAGCTGGCGGTGGAGAAGGAGCTGGGCTTCTCCGGCAAGCAGGACATCGAGGCGTACGGCATCGCCGAGTTCAACGCGAGGTGCCGCGAGTCGGTGACCCGCCACACCGACGCCTTCGAGGAGCTCACGACCCGCATGGGTTACTGGGCCGACCTCCAGGACCCGTACCGCACCATGGACCCCGAGTACATCGAGTCCGTCTGGTGGTCGCTGAAGGAGATCTTCAACAAGGGCCTGCTGGTCCAGGACCACCGCGTCGCCCCGTGGTGCCCCCGCTGCGGCACCGGCCTGTCCGACCACGAGCTGGCACAGGGCTACGAGACGGTCGTCGACCCGTCCGTCTACGTCCGCTTCCCGCTCACCTCCGGCCCGCTGGCCGGCGAGGCCGCGCTCCTGGTGTGGACGACCACGCCCTGGACGCTGGTCTCCAACACGGCGGTCGCCGCGCACCCCGAGGTCACCTATGTCGTCGCCACGAACGGCGACGAGAAGGCCGTCGTCGCCGAGCCCCTGGTCGCCAAGGCCCTCGGCGAGGGCTGGGAGACCACCGGGCAGTCCTTCACCGGCGCCGAGATGGAGCGCTGGACGTACCAGCGCCCGTTCGAGCTGGTGGAATTCCCGAGCGCCGGCGAGGGAACCAATGGGCACAGCCCGGAGCCGGCGCACTACGTCGTCAACGCCGACTACGTCACCACCGAGGACGGCACCGGTCTCGTCCACCAGTCCCCCGCCTTCGGTGAGGACGACCTCAAGGTCTGCCGCGCGTACGGACTGCCGGTGGTCAACCCGGTCCGCCCGGACGGCACCTTCGAGGAGGATGTCCCGCTGGTCGGCGGCGTCTTCTTCAAGAAGGCCGACGAGAAGCTGACCGAGGACCTGGACGCCCGGGGCCTGCTCTTCCGGCACATCCCGTACGAGCACAGCTACCCGCACTGCTGGCGCTGCCACACCGCGCTGCTGTACTACGCGCAGCCGTCCTGGTACATCCGCACCACGGAGATCAAGGACCGGCTCCTGGAGGAGAACGAGCGGACCAACTGGTTCCCGGACGCCGTCAAGCACGGCCGGTACGGCGACTGGCTGAACAACAACATCGACTGGGCGCTCTCCCGCAACCGCTACTGGGGCACCCCGCTGCCGATCTGGCGCTGCGAGGACGACCACCTCACGGTCGCCGGCTCCCGCGCGGAGCTGACCGAGCTGTCCGGCACCGACCAGTCGGCCCTGGACCCGCACCGCCCCTACATCGACGACGTCACCTTCGCGTGCCCGCAGGACGGCTGCGGCAAGACGGCCACGCGCGTGCCGGAGGTCATCGACGCCTGGTACGACTCGGGTTCCATGCCGTTCGCACAGTGGGGCTACCCGCACAAGAACAAGGAACTGTTCGAGAGCCGGTACCCGGCGCAGTTCATCTGCGAGGCCATCGACCAGACCCGCGGCTGGTTCTACACGCTGATGGCGGTCGGCACCCTGGTCTTCGACAAGTCGTCGTACGAGAACGTCGTCTGCCTCGGCCACATCCTCGCCGAGGACGGCCGCAAGATGTCCAAGCACCTGGGCAACACCCTGGACCCGGTCCCGCTGATGGACCGGCACGGCGCGGACGCGGTCCGCTGGTTCATGGCGGCCGGCGGCTCCCCGTGGGCGGCCCGCCGCGTCGGCCACGGCACCATCCAGGAGGTCGTCCGCAAGACGCTCCTCACCTACTGGAACACGGTCGCCTTCCAGGCCCTGTACGCCCGCACCTCGGGCTGGGCGCCGAGCGAGGCCGACCCGGCCCCGGCGGACCGCCCGGTCCTGGACCGCTGGCTGCTCTCCGAGCTGCACGCGCTGACCGACCAGGTCACCCAGGCCCTGGACGCGTACGACACCCAGCGCGCCGGCAAGCTCCTCTCGGCGTTCGTCGACGACCTGTCGAACTGGTACGTGCGCCGCTCCCGCCGCCGCTTCTGGCAGGGCGACAAGGCCGCGCTGCGCACCCTGCACGAGGTCGTCGAGACGGTCACCAAGCTGATGGCGCCGCTGACCCCGTTCATCACCGAGCGGGTCTGGCAGGACCTGGTCGTGCCGGTCGCACCGGGCGCCCCGGAGTCGGTCCACCTGTCGTCCTGGCCGGAGGCCGACCTCTCGGCGATCGACCCGGAGCTGTCCAGGCAGATGGTCCTGGTCCGCCGCCTGGTCGAGCTGGGCCGCGCCACCCGCGCGGAGTCGGGCGTCAAGACCCGTCAGCCGCTCAGCCGCGCGCTGATCGCGGTGGCGGGCTTCGGCGCGCTCTCGCCCGAACTGCACACGCAGATCACGGAGGAGCTGAACGTCGAGTCGCTCGCGTCGCTGAGCGAGGTCGGCGGCTCCCTGGTCGACACGACCGCCAAGGCCAACTTCCGGGCGCTGGGCAAGCGGTTCGGCAAGCGGGTCCAGGACGTGGCGAAGGCCGTCTCGGCGGCGGACGCGGCCGCCCTGTCCCTCGCCCTGCGCGAGGGCACGGCCTCGGTCGAGATCGACGGCGAGACCGTCACCCTCGCCCCCGACGAGGTGATCATCACCGAGACGCCCCGCGAGGGCTGGTCGGTCGCCTCCGACGCGGGCGCGACGGTGGCGCTGGACCTGGAGATCACGGAGGAGCTGCGCCGCGCGGGCCTCGCCCGGGACGCCATCCGCCTGATCCAGGAGGCCCGCAAGAACAGCGGCCTCGACGTCGCCGACCGGATCGCCCTGCGCTGGACGGCCACCGACCCGGCGACGATCGCCGCCCTGACCGGCCACTCGGGTCTGATCGCCGACGAGGTCCTCGCCACGGACTTCGCCCAGGGCGAGGCGGACGACACGTATGGGGAGCCGTTCACGGACGAGCCCCTGACGCTGACATTCCGCTTGCGCAAGCAGTAGCCGCCTGCAAGTACCTGGGCCCGGCCTCCCTCATGCGAGGGGCGCCGGGCCCAGTGCTGTCCGTCTGTGCGGGCCAAGAGGCGGGTTCGCCTACCGGCGCCGGCCGGGTGCCGCTCTCTGTGGGTCGGGAGCCGCCCCAGCGGCACGACTGCCCGCAGCTGGGTAACACACAAGGGCGGGGCCCCGGGACAAAACACCAGGACCCCCCCAAACACAGCCCCCAAAAAAGCCCAACAAACACCGAATAGGAAAAACACACAAAACAGGCCCCC
>NZ_JBHXNW010000008.1:0-27247 GCF_042717365.1 Streptomyces sp. NPDC058534 | reverse complement strand
GGGTGCTCGCCCCCGGGCGCGGGGGGGGTGGCTGTTTTGGGGGCGGGGCCCCCCCCCCCGCCCCACGCGGGCCCGCCGTGGTAAAACACCCAGGGGCGGGCCCGGGGAAAAAACCCGGGGCCCCGCCCTGAACGCTGCCGACTGCTGCGCCGTACTACCTACCGGACGTCGGTGCGCCGGCTCAGTTGTCGTCCTCGTCGATCAGGAACCCGCGCATCGGCGAGGGCGCCTGCCCCATCGGCGACGGACCCTGCGGCCGTACCGGGGCCATCGGCTGGGTCATCGCCGGCGACATCTGCTGCTGACCGCCGTAGGACGGACCGGACTGGCCCGGCCCACCGCCCATCGACTGGTTGCCGCCGTAGGACGGGGCACTCGCGCCGGCCGGTGCCATCGAGGGTGCCGGGGACGGCGGCAGAGAAGCCGTCGCGGGCGTACGCGGCGGGGCGAGCGAGTCGTCCGCCTGGGTCTCCAGCTGACGCAGCTGCGACTCCAGGTAGGACTTCAGCCGCGTGCGGTACTCGCGCTCGAAGCCGCGCAGGTCCTCGACCTTGCGCTCCAGCGTGGCGCGGGCGGACTCCAGGGAGCCCATCGCGACGCGGTGCTTTTCCTGCGCGTCCCGCTCCAGGGCGTCCGCCTTGGCACGGGCGTCCCGCTCCAGACCCTCGGCACGCGAACGCGCCTCGCCGACGATCTTGTTGGCCTCGGAACGGGCCTCGGCGATCGCCTGGTCGGCGGTCTGCTGGGCCAGCGACAGGACCCGGGCGGCGCTGTCGCCACCGGGGCCGCCCTGACCGGGCATGCCGGGGCCACCGGGGCCCTGCGGCGGACCGCCCATGGGGCCGCCCATCGGACCGGGACCCATCTGGCCCTGCATCGGACCCGGGCCCTGGCCCATCGGCCCGGGACCCTGACCCATCGGGCCGGGACCCTGCGGGCCACCCTGTCCGCCGGGGCCGGCGGGCAGCTGCGGGGCACCGCTCGGCAGCTGGGGCGGGCCACCCATGGGGCCACCCATCTGCTGCTGCGGCGGGCCCGATATGCCGGCGGGCACCGGAGCGCCGGGACCTCGCATGCCCTGCTGGGGCATACCGCCCTGCTGGGGCATACCGCCCTGCTGGGGCATCCCACCCTGCTGGGGCATGCCGCCCTGCTGCGGTGGATGCTGCCCGTGCTGCTGGTCCTGCGGGGGTTCCGGAGGCTTGCGCATGTTCTGCTGGTTCTGCGCGGCCGCACGCGTCGCCGCGGCCAGCTTGGCGCGCAGGTCCTCGTTCTCGCGGAGCAGGCGGGTCAGTTCGGCTTCGACCTCATCGAGGAAGGCATCGACCTCGTCCTCGTCATAGCCTTCTCGGAGGCGGACGGTCGTGAACTGCTTGTTCCGCACGTCCTCGGGGGTCAACGGCATCTCTTCACCTCAACGTTGTCGTCGGCATTCGGCAAGCCCGTATCTCTCTCATCGTTCACAGCCGGCTCACGATGTGGATCAGGATGTAGACGATGATCATCAGTACGAAGAAGGACAGGTCGAGCGCCACGCCCCCGAGACGCAGCGGCGGGATGAACCGCCGCAGAAGCTTCAACGGTGGATCGGTGACAGTGTAAGTGGCCTCCAGAACGACCACCATCGCCTTGCCGGGTTGCCACGAGCGGGCGAACTGGAAGACGTAGTCCATGACCAACCGGAAGATGAGCACGATGAGGAAGCACATCAGCGCGATGTAGACGACATCCAGGACCACGCTCATGATTGGTGCTTCCCTCTCCCCTGAACCATCTCTCGGAACCGTCCTCGGATCCGTGTTCTTGCTCTGTACCGGTGGTGCGTCTCAGCTCTGGTTGAAGAACCCGCCCTCTGCGATGCGGGCCTTGTCCTCCGCCGTGACATCGACGTTAGCAGGAGACAGCAGGAACACCTTCTGCGTCACCCGCTCGATACTGCCGTGAAGACCAAACACCAAACCGGCCGCAAAGTCGACAAGTCGCTTCGCGTCTGTGTCATCCATCTCAGTGAGATTCATGATCACGGGAGTGCTCTCACGGAAGTGTTCCCCGATGGTACGGGCCTCGTTGTAGGTCCGGGGGTGAAGCGTGGTGATGCGGTAGGGCTCTCGTTCGGACACGACCTTGGGCATGATGACCGGTGCGCTCTTTTCCAGGCTTGCGCGTTCTTGTGTGATGGACGCCACGGGCGCGATCCGCGCCGGGCGCCCGGATTCCGCCGCGAGCGAAGCGGCACGGGGCACCGGCTCGCGCTGCGCGGGCGGTTGCATGATTCGCACCTCTTCGTCCCTTTGGGGCTGGTGTGAACCGTGCGACTGATGTGCCGGTTCGTGTCGCCGGTGGTCCCGCTCGGGCTCCGGGTCCAGTTCCGGTTCGAAGTCGTCGTCGGGGTCGAACCCCCGGCCGTCGTAACCATCGTCCTCCACGAGGCCGAGGTAGACCGCCATCTTGCGCATCGCGCCGGCCATGCTCTGAGTCCTCCGCTCTGTGGTGGATCGGCTGACGACTGCCAAATGCCTGCGATCCACGAGGTCGTTGCGTCCGCCTTTCGGCGGTAATGACCATATTTTCTGCTGTGGTCCGACTTCTTGGCGACGTTACCCGAGCCTGGGGCGGACTCCGAGTACCGCAGTGCCGACGCGTACATGTGTCGCTCCGGCGGCCACGGCCTGTTCGAGGTCCGCACTCATGCCTGCGGAGACCATGTTCGCAGTCGGATGGGCTCGGCGCACCCAGGTCGACAAATCCATGAGGCGCTCGAACGCCGCCTGTTGGCGTCCCGCGTACTCGCCGGTGAGGGGGGCCACCGTCATCAGCCCGTCGAGCCGCAGCCCGTCCGCCCCGGCGACCACGCCGGCCAACTCCTCGATCCCGGCGGGCGAGACGCCGCCGCGCTCACCGCGCCCGCTCTCCCCCGCGTCGAGCGCCACCTGGAGGAGGCACCCCACCTCGCGGCCGGTCCGCACGGCCTCCTTCGACAGGGCCGTGACGAGCCTGGCCCGGTCGATGGACTGCACCACATCCGCGTATCCGGCCACGGAGCGCACCTTGTTGGTCTGCAACTGGCCGACGAAATGCCAGGAAAGCGGCAGATCCGAGCAGGCGGCGGCCTTCGGCGCGGCGTCCTGGTCGCGGTTCTCGGCGACGTGCCGCACGCCGAGTCCGGAGAGAATGCGCACATCGTCCGCCGGATAGGTCTTGGTGACCACGATGAGGGTGACCTCGTCGCGGGGGCGGCCGGCGGCCGCGCAGGCGGCGCTGATGCGCTCCTCCACCTTCGCCAGGTTGGCGGCGAGTTCGTGCTTACGGTCCGTCATGCCCCATCAGTCCAGCCAGACATAGCCCGCGAGCCGCCCGGTGGTGCGGTCGCGTCGGTACGAGAAGTGGTCCTGCGACTCCAGCGTGCACACCGGCGACCGCACCCGGTCGCGCACCCCGAAGCGTTCGAGCTGCGCGTGCACGCCCGCGGCCACGTCGACCGCCGGGGTGCCCCAGCTCGTTTCGGCGTGTGCGGCCGGCTCGGCGGCGGCCACCTCGGCCCGCATCTCCTCGGGTACCTCGTAGCACCGGCCGCACACGGCGGGTCCGGTGCGGGCGACGATCCGGGTGGGGTCGGCGCCGAGTCCGGCCATCGCCCGTACGGCCGCGGGGACGACCCCGGCGACCAGGCCGGGCCGGCCGGCGTGGGCCGCGGCGGCGACTTTGGCGACCGGGTCGGCGAGGAGGACGGGCACGCAGTCGGCGGTGAGGACGGCGAGGGCGAGACCGCGTTCGGCGGTGATGACCGCGTCGACCCGCGGGGCCGGGCTCTCTCCCCAGGGACCGTCGACGACGGCGACGTCGGCGCCGTGCACCTGGTTCATCCAGACCACCCGGTCCGGGTCGACGCCCAGCGACTTGGCGGCCAGCTCCCGGTTGGCCGTGACGGCGCCGGGGTCGTCGCCGACCGCGCCGCCGAGATTGAGCTCTTCGTACGGAACGGCGCTCACTCCGCCCCACCGGTCGGTGAAGCCGAAGTGCGCGCCGTTCACGGTGTCGCGCTGTCCTATCACTTCAGGAAGTCCGGCACGTCCAGTTCCTCGGCGGCGCTGTCCGAGTAGGTCCGCGACGGCGGGACCGGCGGGGAGACCGGCGGCAGGTCGGCGACCGGCTCCGGGGCGGGCGCCTGCTCCGGCTCCTCCTTCGGCTTGACGCTGCCGAGCGAGCCGAAGGACGGACGGCTGTCGGTCTGCCGCGCCGGGGTGGGCTCCTCGCGCTTGGCCGAGGAGGAGCCGAGGACGTTGTCCCGCTTGGACGGCGGCTGGCCCCCGTCGAAGCCGGCCGCGATCACGGTGACCCGCACCTCGTCGCCGAGCGCGTCGTCGATGACCGCGCCGAAGATGATGTTGGCCTCGGGGTGGGCGGCCTCGCTGACCAGCTGGGCGGCCTCGTTGATCTCGAACAGGCCGAGGTCGGAGCCGCCGGAGATGGAGAGCAGGACGCCCCGGGCGCCGTCGATGGACGCCTCCAGGAGCGGCGAGGAGATCGCCATCTCGGCGGCGGCCACCGCGCGGTCGTCGCCGCGGGCCGAGCCGATGCCCATGAGGGCGGAGCCGGCCTCGGACATGACCGACTTGACGTCGGCGAAGTCCAGGTTGATCAGGCCGGGCGTGGTGATCAGGTCGGTGATGCCCTGCACACCGGACAGCAGCACCTGGTCGGCGGACTTGAACGCGTCGAGCACGCTGACCTGGCGGTCCGAGATGGACAGCAGCCGGTCGTTGGGGATGACGATGAGGGTGTCGACCTCTTCGCGGAGTTCGGCGATGCCGTCCTCGGCCTGGTTGGCCCGGCGCCGTCCCTCGAAGGTGAACGGGCGGGTGACCACGCCGATGGTGAGGGCGCCCAGCGAGCGGGCGATGTTGGCGACGACGGGCGCGCCGCCGGTGCCGGTGCCGCCGCCTTCTCCGGCTGTCACGAAGACCATGTCGGCCCCCTTGAGGACCTCCTCGATCTCCTCGCGGTGGTCCTCGGCGGCCTTGCGGCCGACGGCCGGGTTGGCTCCGGCGCCGAGTCCGCGGGTGAGTTCGCGGCCGACGTCGAGCTTGACGTCGGCGTCGCTCATCAACAGCGCCTGAGCGTCGGTGTTGATGGCGATGAACTCGACGCCCTTGAGACCGACCTCGATCATCCGGTTGATGGCATTGACACCACCGCCGCCGACACCGATGACTTTGATGACTGCGAGGTAGTTCTGCGGTGCTGCCACGTCGAAGGCCTCTCGCCTCGAGTTACGTGTCGCCCGGTCACCGAAGCACTGATGCCCCCGCGACCCGACGACTGATGCCGATTGGGACGGTCCATAGTGCCGACCCGAACCCTAACGCTGAAGTTTAGGGTTACCAGTGTGTCTGTTCCTTGGAGTCTTCTGAACAGGACACTAAGTCGACAAGTGGCGCACGTTCAACGAACACGCCGAACCTCCCGTTTTTCTTTTCACCCTATGTGATCAGCCGTAGCGCTGCCCAGTCAGGGTGCTGGCCTGCACGGATACCCGTCAACTCGCCGATGACGCCGGGGCGGTGGGAACACTCACGTCGAAGTGCCGCGCCTTGGGCGTCGCTTTCATGAGCGCGGTGAGCGCGCGGGCTTTGTCCGTACCCTGTTCGCCACTCCCCCACGCCACGGTCCGGTCGCCGCTCAACTCCAGCGAGATGTCGTCGTAGGAACGGACCTTGACGAGCCGTGCGTCCCGGGCGACCGCGTCCGGGAGGCGGCCCGCCACCCGTACCGCCTCCCGCACCAGACGGTCCTCGTCGAAGCGGCGCAGACTCGGCCCGGCCGAGCCGGAACGGGCGGGCTCCAATTCCAGTGTCGGCACGCCTTTGGGCGCCCGGGAAACCGTGGCGAATCGGACGCCTTCATCGTCCACTTCCACGAACTTTTTACCCTTTTGGACAATCAGAACCGGAGTGCGTTCCGTCACTTTCAGTCCGATTCCGTGCGGCCAGGAACGCTCGACGTCGACCTCGTCAATGCGGAGCAATTTCCGGCGCAGTCGCGCCTCGACCGCCTCGGTGTCGACGGAGACCAGGGGTTCACCGACGGGCACGTCGGCGGCCTCGCGCACCTGCGCGGGCGTGAGTACCCGGGTTCCGGAGACTGACACGCCGTCCACGCGGGTCCAGTTCGAGCCGTAGAGCACCCAGACGGTGCCGCCCGCGACAAGGGCGAGAGAGACGGCCGTAATGATGATCGTACGAAGATGGGGCGGGCCGAACCGGCGCGCGCGGGGCGGGCCGGACGACTCCTGCTGGCGTTCCCCGCGCTCGGCGGTGGTCGGTCCGGCCACGCTCCCTGCCTTCCGTCAGTCTCTATCGGCGGGCACGGGCGGCGATCGCCTCGTACACCATGCCGACGAGCAGGTCGTCGGCGTCCCGGCGGCCGAACTCGGCGGCGGCGCGGGACATCTCGTACAGCCGGTGCGGATCGGCGAGTACGGGCAGGACGTTCTGCTGGAGCCACTCGGGCGTGAGTTCCGCGTCGTCGACCAGCAGTCCGCCGCCGGCCTTGACCACCGGCTGGGCGTTGAGCCGCTGTTCGCCGTTGCCGATGGGCAGCGGGACGTAGGCGGCCGGGAGCCCGACGGCGGAGAGTTCGGCGACGGTCATCGCGCCCGCGCGGCAGAGCATCATGTCGGCGGCGGCGTACGCGAGGTCCATCCGGTCCAGATAACTTACCGGGATGTACGGGGGCATTCCCGGCATCTGGTGTACCTGCGGCAGTTCGTTCTTGGGCCCGACCGCGTGCAGGATCTGGATGCCGGCCTGCTGGAGCCAGGGCGCGACCTGCTGCACCACCTCGTTGAGGCGGCGGGCGCCCTGCGAGCCGCCGGACACCAGCAGCGTCGGCAGGTTGGGGTCGAGCCCGAACATCGCGCGGGCCTCGGGACGCGCGGCGGCGCGGTCGAGGGTGGAGACGGCGCGGCGCAGCGGGATGCCGATGTAGCGGGAGTTGCGCAGCTTGCTGTCGGGGGTGGAGACGGCGACCTGCGCGGCGTAGCGCGAGCCGATCTTGTTGGCCAGGCCGGGGCGGGCGTTGGCCTCGTGGACGACGATCGGCACGCCGAGCCGCTTGGCCGCGAGGTAGGCGGGCAGCGCCACGTAGCCGCCGAAGCCGGCCACGGCGTCCGCCTTGGTGCGCTCCAGGATCTGCTCGGCCGCCTTGATGGTGCCGCGCAGCCGGCCCGGGACGGTGATCAGCTCGGGGGTGGGCTTGCGCGGCAGCGGTACGGCCGGGATCAGCGCCAGCTCGTAACCCCGCTCGGGCACCAGGCGGGTCTCCAGGCCGCGCTCCGTGCCCAGGGCCGTGATCCCCACGGTCGGATCCTGCCTGCGCAGGGCGTCCGCGAGGGCGAGCGCGGGCTCGATGTGGCCCGCGGTTCCTCCGCCGGCGAGTACGACATGCACCGAAATTCACCGCTCTCCGGACGAGCGCGCCGCCGAGGCACGCCGTCGCATCGTGTTCCAACTCCGGGGGTTCCGCTTGGATCCGGGACCCCTGGCTCCCCGCTTTCTACCAAAGCGAGGTTGCCGCAACGCAAGCGCCGCCCGCGCACCGGGTTCGTCACGCGCGAAGGCGATCAGCAGACCGATGGCGAACATGGTCGGCAACAGGGCGGAACCGCCGTAGGAGAACAGCGGGAGCGGGACACCGGCGATCGGCAGCAGCCCGAGGACCGCACCGATGTTGATCACGGCCTGGGCCGTGATCCAGGTGGTCACGCCTCCCGCGGCATACCTCACGAACGGGTCCTCCGTGCGTCCGGCCACGCGGATACCCGCATAGCCTAGAGCCGCGAAGAGGGCGAGCACCGACAGCGTCCCCGCCAGGCCCAGTTCCTCACCGGTGACGGCGAAGATGAAGTCGGTGTGCGCTTCGGGGAGTTGGCCCCATTTCTCCACGCCGGCACCGAGCCCGGAACCGAACAGTCCGCCCGAGGCGAGGGCGTAGATGCCGTGCACGGCCTGCCAGCAGGAGTCGCCGGGGCCCGGGTCGGTGGCACCGAGGCAGTTGAGCCGGGCCATGCGGTTGGGGCTCGTCTTGATGAGGATGGCCCCGAGCAGCGCGGCGATGGACAGCACCCCGGCGAACAGCCGGGTGGGTGCGCCCGCCAGCCACAGCAGGCCGAACAGGATCGCCGTCAGGATGATCGCCGTGCCCATGTCGCCGCCGATCATGATCAGCCCGAGCAGCATGAACGCGGCCGGCACCAGCGGCACCAGCATGTGCTTCCACTGGGTCAGCAGCTTCTTGTCCTGCTTGCGGGCCAGCAGGTCCGCGCCCCACAGCACCAGGGCCAGCTTGCCGAACTCGCTGGGCTGGATCTGGAAGGAGCCGCCGAGCGCGATCCAGTTCTGGTTGCCGTTGACCGCGACTCCTATCCCCGGCACCTGCACCAGGATCATCAGGAAGACGGCACCGGCGAGGATCGGGTAGGCCAGCGCCCGGTGCAGCTTCACCGGCATCCGCATGGCGGCCACGAGCAGTCCGGCGCCGATCAGGGCGGCCAGGGCCTGCTTGCGGAAGAAGTAGGAGCCGGGCAGCGACAGCTGGAGTGCGGTGATCTGGGAGGCCGAGTAGACCATCACCAGGCCGAGCACGGTGATCAGCGCGCTGCCGCCGAAGATCAGGTAGTACGCGGTCAGCGGCCGGTCCCAGGCGCGGCGCAGGCGCAGGTACAGGCGGAGCACCGGGTTCTCGTGCTGCGGCCCCGGCGCCTCGGGTCGCTTGACGGCCCGCTGTACGGGCGGACGTCCGGTACGGCTCTGGGGACTACCGGGCATCGCTGCCTCCGCTGTACGTCGGCATGGACCGTCCCACGCGTCCTCCCGAGGTCGCCCGGCGCAGGAGGCGGCCGGGTCAGGCGCCGAGTTCGCGAACGGCCTCCGCGAACGCGTCGCCGCGCTGGTTGTAGTTGGTGAACATGTCCATGGAGGCACAGGCCGGGGCCAGCAGGACCGTGTCGCCGGGCCGGGCGAGTCGCTGGGCTTCCTGGACGGCCTGGAGCATCGCACCAGTGTCGGTCCGGTCGAGGTCGACCACGGGTACTTCGGGGGCGTGTCGCGCCAGGGCTTCGCGGATCAGGGCGCGGTCGGCGCCGATGAGGACCGCCCCGCGCAGCCGCTTCGCCGCGCCCGTGACCAGTTCGTCGAAGGTCGCGCCCTTGGCCAGCCCGCCGGCGATCCAGACGATCGACTCGTACGCCGCCAAGGACGCCTCGGTGGCGTGGGTGTTGGTGGCCTTGGAGTCGTCCACGTACGCGACCCCGTCGACGTCGGCGACGTGCGCGATGCGGTGGGCGTCGGGCTTGAAGGCCCGCAGTCCGTCCCGTACGGCCGCGGCGGAGACGCCGAAGGCGCGGGCGAGGGCGGCGGCGGCAAGGGCGTTGGCGATGTTGTGCGGGGCCGGCGGGTTGACGTCCGAGACCTCGGCCAGCTCCTGGGCGTTCTGCTGCCGGTTCTCGACGAAGGCGCGGTCCACCAGGATGCCGTCGACGACGCCGAGTTGGGAGGGCGCCGGGGAGCCGAGGGTGAAGCCGACGGCCCGGCAGCCCTCCTCGACGTCGGCCTCGCGGACCAGGTCCTCGGTGGACGGCTTGTCGGTGGCGTCCACGTTGTAGACGCAGGCGATCCGATTGCCCTCGTAGATCCGGCCCTTGTCGGCGGCGTAGGCCTCCATGGAGCCGTGCCAGTCGAGGTGGTCGGGGGCGAGGTTGAGCACGACGGCCGAGTGCGCGCGCAGGGAGGGCGCCCAGTGGAGCTGGTAGCTGGACAGCTCCACGGCGAGGACGTCGTACTCCTCGTCGCCGGTGACCACGTCCAGCAGCGAGACGCCGATGTTGCCGACGGCGGCGGTGCGCAGGCCGGCCGCCTTCAGGATCGACGCCAGCATCCGGACGGTGGTGGTCTTGCCGTTGGTGCCGGTGACCGCCAGCCAGGGGGCGGCATCGGGGCCGCGCAGGCGCCAGGCCAGTTCGACGTCGCCCCAGACGGGGACGCCGGCCTCGTGGGCCGCGGTGAACAGCGGCTTGTCCGGCTTCCAGCCGGGCGCGGTGACGATCAGCTCGGTGCCCTTGGGCAGGGTGGCACCGTCGCCCAGGCGCACGGTGACGCCGAGCGCCTCCAGGTCCGCCGCCTGCGCCCGCGCGCGCTCGTCGTCGCCGTCGTTGACGACGGTGACGTGCGCGCCGAGCCCGTGCAGGACCTTGGCGGCCGGGACGCCGGAGACGCCGAGGCCGGCGACGGTGACGTGCTTGCCCTGGAAGTCGAAAGGCACCGAGGAGTCGGTCACTTGTCCGCTGCCCATCCCGCGTAGAAGAGGCCCAGTCCGACGATCACACAGATGCCCTGGATGATCCAGAAGCGGACCACGACAAGGACCTCGGACCAGCCTTTGAGTTCGAAGTGGTGCTGGAGTGGCGCCATCCGGAAGACCCGTTTGCCGGTCAGGCGGAAGGAGCCGACCTGGATGACCACCGACATGGTGATCAGGACGAACAGGCCGCCGAGGATGGCCATCAGCAGCTCGGTGCGCGAGCAGATCGCCAGACCCGCGAGCACACCGCCGAGCGCGAGCGAACCCGTGTCGCCCATGAAGATCTTGGCCGGCGAGGTGTTCCACCACAGGAAGCCGAGGCAGGCGCCCATCAGCGCGGAGGCGACCACCGCGAGGTCGAGGGGGTCTCTCACCTCGTAGCAGGCGCCCGGGTTGGTCAGGGTCAGCGCGTTGGCGCAGGACTCCTGGAACTGCCAGACGCCGATGAAAGTGTAGGCGCCGAAGACCAGGACGGAGGCGCCGGTGGCCAGGCCGTCCAGGCCGTCGGTCAGGTTCACGCCGTTCGACATCGCGAGGATCATGAACAGCGCCCAGATGACGAACAACACCGGGCCGATCGACCAGCCGAAGTCGGTGATGAACGACAGCTTGGTCGAGGCCGGGGTGTTGCCCCGGTTGTCCGCGAACTGGAGCGAGAGCACGGCGAAGGCGATGCCGACGGTCAGCTGGCCGATCATCTTCGCCCTGGCCCGCAGGCCCAGCGAACGCCGCTTGACGATCTTGATGTAGTCGTCGAGGAAGCCGACCAGACCCATGCCCACCATCAGGCCGAGCACCAGCAGGCCCGAGAAGGTCGGCGCCGCGTCCGCCTCGGGGTCCAGGTAGCTGGTGATCACCTTGGCGAGGAAGTAGGCGGCGACCGTCGCCAGGATGAAAGCGATACCGCCCATGGTCGGCGTACCGCGCTTGGCGGCGTGCTCGCGCGGGCCGTCGTCGCGGATGTACTGGCCGTAGCCCTTGCGGGCCAGGAGCTTGATCAGCAGCGGGGTGCCGACCAGCGTCAGGAAGAGGCCAATGACCCCCGCGAACAGGATCTGCTTCATCATCGGGCGGCAACCTCACCCTCGGCGCCGGTCTCGAGCAGCGCCGCGGCGACACTCTCCAGGCCCACCGAACGGGACGCCTTCACGAGCACGACGTCCCCCGGGCGCAACTCGCTGCGCAACAGGTCGACCGCCGCCTGTGCGTCGGACACGTGCACCGACTCCTCACCCCACGAACCCTCGTTATATGCGCCCAGTTGCAGCCATTGGGCTTCCCTGCCCCCGACCGCGACGAGCTTGCTGACGTTGAGCCGGACGGCGAGCCGCCCGACCGCGTCGTGCTCGGCGAGCGCCTCGTCCCCGAGCTCGGCCATCTTGCCGAGCACCGCCCACGTACGACGCCCCTTTCCCATGGCCACGAGCGCACGCAGCGCGGCCTTCATGGACTCGGGGTTCGCGTTGTAGGCGTCGTTGACGACCGTCACGCCGTCCGGGCGCTCGGTGACCTCCATCCGCCAGCGGGAGAGGGAGCCCGCTTCGGAGAGCGCGGTGGCGATCTCGTCTGCGGACATGCCCAACTCGTGGGCGACGGCGGCCGCGGCGAGCGCGTTCGACACGTGGTGCTCACCGTACAGGCGCATGGTCACATCGCTTGCACCGGAGGGTGTGTGAAGGCTGAAGGAAGGCTGTCCGCTGTCCGTGAGTCGCACGTTCTCGGCTCGAACGTCCGCTTCGTCGGACTCTCCGAAAAGGATCACCTTCGCCTTCGTTCGGGAGGCCATGGCCCGTACGAGGGAGTCGTCCGCGTTGAGGATCGCGGTACCGCCCTCCTCGGCCGGCGGCAGCGCCTCGACGAGTTCGCCCTTGGCCTGGGCGATCTGCTCCCGGCCGCCGAACTCGCCGATGTGCGCGGAGCCGACGTTGAGGACGAGGCCGACCTTCGGCGGGGTCAGCTCGCAGAGGTACCGGATGTGGCCGATGCCGCGGGCGCCCATCTCCAGGACGAGGAACTTCGTCTCGTCGGTGGCGGTGAGCGCGGTGAGCGGCAGCCCGATCTCGTTGTTGAGGGAGCCGGGCGTGAAGACCGTGGGCGCCTTGCGGCGCAGGACCTGGGCGATCAGATCCTTGGTGCTGGTCTTGCCGGCCGACCCGGTGAGGGCCACGAGGGTGGTGCCGAGGCGTCGCACGACGTGCCGGGCGAGGGCGCCCAGGGCGGCCTGGACGTCGTCCACGACGATCGCGGGCACGCCGACGGGCCGGGAGCCGAGCACGGCCACCGCGCCCGCCTCGACGACCGTGGCGGCGAAGTCGTGGCCGTCCACCCGCTCGCCGACGAAGGCGACGAAGAGGCTGCCCGGCCCCGCTTCCCGGGAGTCCCGGACGACGGGGCCGGTGACCTGCGCGGACGCGTCCGGTATGTCATGCATCCGCCCGCCGACGACTTCTGCGATCTCGGCGAGAGAGAGGGTGATCACAAGTTCGTCCCCTGGATCATCTGGGTCATTCGGGATCTCATCCCTGGGTCTTCTGGATGGCTTCGCGCAGCACCTGGCGGTCGTCGAAGGGACGGACCACCCCGGCGATGTCCTGGCCCTGCTCGTGGCCCTTGCCCGCCACCAGCACGGTGTCGCCGGGCTCGGCCCGGGCGACGGCGGCGGCGATCGCGGCGGCCCGGTCCTCGAAGACCTGCACCTCGCCGCGCTCGTGGGCGGGCACGGAGGCCGCGCCCTGGAGCATGGTGGCGAGGATCGCGAGGGGGTCCTCGGAGCGGGGGTTGTCGGAGGTCAGTACGGCCGTGTCGGCGAACCGCGCCACGGCGGCGCCCATCGGCTCGCGCTTGGTGGTGTCCCGGTCGCCGCCGCAGCCGAGCACGGCGTGCAGCTTGCCCTCGGTCACCTTGCGCAGGGCGCGCAGGACCGACTCGACGGCGTCGGTCTTGTGGGCGTAGTCGACCACCGCGAAGTACGGCTGGCCCTCGTCCACGCGCTCCAGGCGGCCCGGCACCCCCGGCACCGCGGCGACGCCGTCGGCGGCGGTCTGCGGGTCCAGGCCCGCGGCGGCGAGCGCGACGATCGCGGCGAGGGTGTTCGCCACGTTGAACGGTCCGGCCAGCGGCGACGTGGCGGTGACGCGCTCGCCCTTGGGTCCGAGCACGGTGAACGTGGAGTCCAGCGGGCCGACCTCGACCTCGTCGGCGCGCCAGTCCGCGTCGGGATGGCCCTCGGCGGAGTAGGTGACGACCGGCACGGTGGCCTCGCCCGCGAGGCGGCGCCCGTACTCGTCGTCGACGTTGACCACGGCGAGTTTGCTGCGTTTCGGAGTGAACAGCTGAGCCTTCGCCTGGAAGTAGTCCTCCATGTCGGAGTGGAACTCCATGTGCTCCGGGCTGAGGTTGGTGAAGACCGCGATGTCGAAGACGCAGGCGTCCACGCGGCCGAGCACCAGAGCGTGGCTGGAGACCTCCATGGCGACCGCCTCGGTGCCGCGCTCGCGCATCACCGCGAACAGGGCCTGGAGGTCGGTGGCCTCGGGGGTGGTCCGCTCGGACTTGATGCGCTCGTCGCCGATGCGCATCTCGACCGTTCCGATGAGCCCGGTGGACTTCGCCGTGCGCAGACCGCCCTCGACGAGGTAGGCGGTGGTGGTCTTGCCGGAGGTGCCGGTGATGCCGATCTGGAGGAGGTCGCGGCCGGGGTGGCCGTAGATCGTGGCCGCCAGCTGACCCATCCGCGCGCGCGGGTCGTCGACGACGAGCGCCGGCAGGCCGGTGGCGGCGACGCGCTCGGCGCCGGACGGGTCGGTCAGCACGGCGGCGGCGCCGAGGCCCTCGGCCTGGGTGGCGAAGTCGGCGCCGTGCAGGCGGGCACCGGGCAGGGCGGCGTACAGGTCACCGGGGCGGACGGCGCGGGAGTCGTGGGTGATGCCCGTGACTCCGGCGGTGCTGTCCGGCGCGGCGACACCCAGCTGATCGGCGAGTTCCGCGAGGGGTGTGGCGGAGATCCGCACCGGCCGGGGCGGTCCCGGGTATGTCACGGGGTGGCCCTTCTGGGTGGTTTGGGACTGATCAGGGTGTGGCACGGCGGTGAGCGTACCGGCAGTGCCCGCCTCCGGGCCAAGTGAGGTGCGGGGGCCGCTCTGGTTCCCGGGGTCGGGGGTGATCGTTGTCACGGGTGGTTCCTGGTGGCTCGGTACTGAATCGGCGCTGGCTCGGTACTGGCCCGGTGGGGGTCAGGGCTTGAAGGTGACCGGGAGTCTCGCGGGCTCGGCCCCGGTCGGGGGGACCTGAAGGGTCTTCAGGGCGAACTCCATGACCTGCTTGTAGATGGGTCCGCAGATCTGGCCACCGAAGTAGCTGCCCTCGGTGGCGTTCTGGATGGCGCAGTAGACGGTGACGCGGGGTTTGTCGGAGGGGGCGAACCCGGCGAACGACGAGGTGTAGCCCCGGTACTTGCCGGTGTCCGGATCCACTCGGTTGGCCGTGCCGGTCTTGCCCGCCACGCGGTAGCCGGGGATGCGGGCCTTGGTGCCGGTGCCCTCCTCGTCGTCGACGACGGACTCCAGCATCTGCGACAGGGTCTTCGCGGTCTTCTCGCTGATCACGCGGCTCTTCCCGGGCTCCGGGGACGGTGTGAAGCGTCCGTCGGCGTCCTTGGTGCCGCGTACGAGTGTGGGTTCGACGCGGACGCCGCCGTTGGCGATGGTCGAGTACACGGAGGCCGCCTGGAGCGCGGTCACGGAGACGCCCTGGCCGAAAGGGATCGTGTACTGCTGCGAGGTCGACCACTGGTCGGGCGGCGCCAGGATGCCCTTGGTCTCGCCGGGGAAGTGGAGCCCGCTGTAGCCGCCGAGGCCGAACTTGCGCAGGTAGGAGTAGAGGACCTTGTTGGCCTCCGGCTGCGTCTTGCCCAGCTCGCCGGTGGCCATGATGGTGCCGATGTTGCTGGACTTGGCGAGCACGCCGTTGAGCGTGAGGTACCAGGTCGGGTGGTCGATGTCGTCCTTGAAGAGCCGGTCGCCGCGCTTGAGGCGGTTGGGGACGGTGATGTGGGTGCCCGGGGTGGCGGCCTCCTCCTCCAGTACGGCCGCCATCGACATCACCTTGGCGGTGGAGCCGGGTTCGAAGGCGTCCTGGAGGGCTGCGTTGCCCAGCGCGTCCGGGTCGGCGTGGGCGAGGTCGCCCGGTTCGAAGCCCGGCGAGTTGGCCATGGCGAGGATCTCGCCGGTGGCGGTGTCCTGGACGATGACGTAGCCGCCGTCCGCCTTGGACTTCTCCACCTGCTCGCTGATGGCGTCCTGCGCGGCCCACTGGATGTCGCGGTCGATGGTCAGCTCGACGTCGCTGCCGGGCACGGCCGGTGTCTCGGTGGAACCGGCGGTGGGGACCTGGCGGCCGCCGGACTGCGCGTAGCGGATCTTGCCGTCCTCGCCCGCGAGCGTCTTGTCCAGCTGCCGCTCCAGGCCGCCGCCGCCCTTGCCGTCGGCGCCGACCCAGCCCAGGACGCCGGCGGCCAGGTCGCCGCCCGGGTACACGCGCTTGCTGCTGGGGTCGGCGAAAACGCCCGCGAGGGCGTTGACCACGGACTTGTCCGTCTCCGCCTTCGTGGTGAGCGCGGACTTCAGGTCCTTGATCTGGTTCCAGACCTGCGGGGTCTGCCGACGGGCGAGGCGGACGTAGCGGAGCTCCTTGTTCCCGGGGCGCAGCCGCTCGACCAGGTCCTCCTGCTCCTGGCCGAGGATGGGCGCGAGGAGCGCCGCCGCCTGCTCGGGCCCGTCGTCGACCTTCAGCCGCTCGCGGGTGAACATCGTGGGGTCGGCGGTGATGTCGTAGGAGTCCACGGTGGTCGCGAGGGCGACGCCGTTGCGGTCGGTGATGCCGCCGCGCTCGGCGGGCAGGGTGTGGACGACGTAGCGGTTCTGCTCGGCCTTGGCGGAGTAGGTGCCGGCGTCGACGGCCTGCACCTGGAGGAGCCGTACGACGAAGGCGGCCAGCACGAGGGTCAGCGCGAGGCCGATCATCCTGAGGCGTGGGCGGGGGCTGCCCAGCCGGATGACGCGGGGCGCGGCCGGCCGGGGCGGGCCGGGGCGGCGGGCGGGCCGGGCGCCGGGGCCGGGCTGCCGCCGTCCGCCGGGACGGACGGGCCTCGTGGGTCCGGGCACACGGCGGCGCGGCGGTTCCCTGTCGGACACTTCCGTCACCTGCCGGGAGTCGGGGTCGGAGTCGGGCTCGGGGTGGACGTCGCCGCTGCGGTGGGGGTGGCGGGTGTGGCGGAGGGAGCAGAGGGGGCCGGGGGCGGCTGGGTGCCGATGGGCCACGGGGTGAGCGTGGGCACGCCGTCGGGCGGCGCGGTCAGCGCCTCGGGGGCGAGGACCAGCGGGGTGGTCCCGGTCGGCGCGGCGCTGGGCGAGCCCTTGACGGTGCCGTCGGGGCCGAGGAAGGCGGGGTCGCCGCCGGGGACCATGCCCAGCTCGCGGGCGCGGCGCTGGAGGGCCCGGGGGGCGGAGTAGGCGTCGATGTCCCGCTGGAGCGCCTGCTCCTGGTCGGTGAGGTTCTTCGTCTCCTGTTTGAGGTCGTCCAGCTGGAAGGAGCCCTCGCTCAGGGCGGAGTTCAGCACCAGAAGCCCGATGAGACCGCCACCGAGCAGGACGACGACCAGGAGGACGAAGGGCGCCCGGGCCGCCTGGCCGCGGCCGCCGCCGGGCGGGAGGAGCCGGGTCAGCCGGGCCGCCCTCCCCTTCAGTTCGGGTTTCCTACTCACTGGCCCTCCCCCCGGCCCGGGTGGACCGTCCGCCACCGTGCCTGGCCTGCCTCACTCGCTTCACCCGATGGACTCCCTGATGCGCTCGGCGCCGCGCAGCCGTGCCGGTGCCGCCCGCCGGTTCTCGGCGATCTCCTCCTCGGTGGGAAGTTCGGCACCGCGCGTGAGCAGCTTGAGCCGGGGCGCGTAGCGTTCGGGGACCACCGGCAGACCGGGCGGCGCGGTGTTGGCCGCACCGGCCGCGAGGACCTGCTTGACCAGCCGGTCCTCCAGGGACTGGTAGGACAGCACCGCGATCCGCCCGCCGACGCCGATCGCCTCGACGGCGGCCGGGATCGCCCGCTCCAGGACGGACAGCTCGCCGTTGACCTCGATGCGCAGGGCCTGGAAGGTGCGCTTGGCAGGGTTGCCGCCGGTGCGCTTGGCGGCCTGCGGAAGCGCGGCGCGGATCAGCTCCACGAGCCGGGCGCTGTTGGTGAACGGCTCCTTCTCACGCTCGCGCACGACCGCGGACACGATCCGCTTGGCCTGCTTCTCCTCGCCGTACGCCCGCAGGATGCGGACGAGTTCGCCGGGTGGATAGGTGTTGAGGACCTCGGCGGCGCTCATGCCGGCCGTCTGGTCCATGCGCATGTCGAGCGGGGCGTCCTGGGCGTAGGCGAATCCGCGGTCCGCCTCGTCGAGTTGCATGGAGGAGACGCCGAGGTCGAACAGCACGCCCTGGACGCGCGGGATGCCGAGCCGGTCGAGTACGTCGGGCAGCTCGTCGTAGACGGCGTGCACGAGGGTGGCGCGGTCGCCGTACGGGGCGAGCCGCTCGCCGGACAGGCGCAGGGCCTCCTTGTCCCGGTCGAGCGCGACGAGCCGGGCCTCGGGGAAGCGTTCGAGCAGCGCCTCGCTGTGCCCGCCGAGTCCCAGTGTGCAGTCGACGACCACGGCCCCCGGCTCCTTCAGGGCGGGCGCCAGCAGGTCCAGACACCGCTGGAGCATCACCGGGACGTGTCGACTCTGGCTCAAGTGGGGCGGCCTCTCAGGTCCGGCGCGGCGTCACGCACCGCCGGGTCCCCTCCCGCTCGCTCGTGAAGGGGAGCCCGGCCGGCGCCGGAGGCGTCGGCCGGCCGGGAGCGGGAGGAGGCCGAGCCGTACGTACGCGCCGCGCACGTGGGGAGAACTGGCGGGGCGTCGCCCAGGTCTCCGGGGAATTCAGTCCAGCAGGGAGAGCCTCGCCTCCCGCTTCGCGTCACTTTAGTCCACCCTGTCGCCCGGTCAATCAACCGGCCTGCGCGTCGCGGACGCCGCCGGACCGCGTGAATCGGCGTGGGCCGGTTCTTCACTCGCAAGGAGGCACCCGTACGGGTCTGTGGAGTGGCTCACAACAAGCCTCGTTGACGTTCTTTGTCCCTCTTCACGGCGGGCCTGGACCATCGGTGACCAGTAACGTCATGGTTATGACGACTTCTGCATCGGTTCCCGCAGGCTCCGACTCCGCCACCGACCGGCTCGTCGAGGCGAACGCGCGCTACGCCGCCGACTTCTCCGACGCCGAACTGGCGGGCCGCCCCGCACTCCACACCGCCGTCGTGGCCTGCATGGACGCGCGCCTGGACGTGACCGCCGCGCTCGGCCTGCGCAACGGCGACTGCCACGTCATCCGCAACGCCGGCGGCGCCGTCACCGACGACGTGATCCGTTCCCTCGCCATCAGCCAGCGGGCGCTCGGCACCACCGGCGTGGTCCTCGTGCACCACACGGCGTGCGGCATGGAGACCCTCACCGAGGACTTCCGGCACGAGCTGGAACTGGAGGTCGGTCAGCGTCCCGTCTGGGCGGTGGAGTCCTTCCAGGACGTCGACCAGGATGTGCGCCAGTCGATCGAACGGGTGCGCACCTCGCCGTTCCTGCCGCACACCGACGACGTACGTGGTTTCGTCTACGACGTGAAGATGGGACTGCTGCGCGAGGTCGTCCCCGCCTGATCCAAGCACCGCAAAGGGCGCAAGGCCTGACATATCGCGGCCAGTTGTCCACAGGCGAGTGACACGAATCGGTAACGGCAGCAAGAATGCGGGAAGTGGTGCCGCGCGGAACTTTTTCCGTGCGGTGTCCGTGATTCGGGGTGGAAGTGCGGGGAAAGGCCGAGGAGGGCCGGGTGACGACCTTTGACGATCAGGCGAACCATGGGGGCACCCCCGACCGGGCATATGCGCGGGTGGGGGACGATCTGACCGCTGTCGCCGAGCGGGTGCGTGGTTCGGTCGAGGACGTGATCGAGGGCAAGCCCGAGGTCGTGCGGCTCTCGCTGACCGTGCTGCTCGCCGAGGGGCACCTGCTGATCGAGGACGTCCCGGGAGTCGGCAAGACCATGCTGGCCAAGGCGCTGGCGCGGTCCATCGACTGTTCCGTGCGCCGGATCCAGTTCACGCCGGACCTGCTGCCCTCCGACATCACCGGAGTGTCCATCTGGGACCAGCAGCGACGGGACTTCGAGTTCAAGCCCGGCGCGATCTTCGCGCAGGTGGTGATCGGCGACGAGATCAACCGCGCGTCGCCGAAGACGCAGTCGGCGCTCCTGGAGTCGATGGAGGAGCGGCAGGTCACCATCGACGGCCAGACCTACGAGCTGCCCAGCCCCTTCATGGTGGTGGCCACGCAGAACCCGGTCGAGATGGAGGGCACCTACCCGCTGCCCGAGGCCCAGCGCGACCGTTTCATGGCCCGCGTCTCCATCGGCTATCCCAGCCCGGAGGCCGAGCTGGAGATGCTCGACGTGCACGGCGGGGTGAACCCGCTGGACGACCTCCAGCCGGTGGCGCACGCCGACGAGATCCTGAAGCTGATCGAGGCCGTCCGCGGCGTCCACGTCGCGGAGCCGGTCCGCAGGTACGCCGTGGACCTGGTCGCGGCCACCCGGAGCCACCCCGACCTCAGACTCGGCGCCTCGCCGCGCGCCACGTTGCACCTGCTGCGCGCGGCGAAGGCGTCCGCCGCCCTGAGCGGCCGGGAGTACGCGCTGCCGGACGACGTGCAGGCCCTCGCGGTCGCGGTGCTGGCCCACCGGCTGCTGCCGACCGCCCAGGCCCAGCTGGGCCGCCGCAGCGCCGAACAGGTCGTCCAGGAGATCCTCCAGCGCACCCCGGTGCCCGCTCCACCCCAGCAGCAGACGGGCTTCGGCATGAGCCGCGGCGCACCGGCGTACCCGCAGCAGCCGCCGCGGAGCTTCTGATGGACGCCGGGGGGACGGACCGGTCGCAGGACGACCGGGGCGAGGGCGGCGGCATCCGCACCGCCCTGACGGGTCTGACCACCCGTGGCCGCTCCTTCCTGGCCGCCGGCATCGCCGCCGCGGTCTGCGCCTACGTCCTCGGGCAGAGCGATCTGCTGCGGGTCGGGCTGCTGCTGAGTGTGCTGCCCCTGGTCTGCGCGACCGTGCTGTACCGCACGCGCTACCGGGTGGCGGGCAGCCGCCGGCTCTCCCCCGAGCGGGTGCCCGCGGGCAGCGAGGCCCGGGTGCATCTGCGCGTCGACAACGTCTCGCGGATGCCCACGGGGCTGCTGATGCTCCAGGACCGGGTGCCCTACGTGCTGGGCCCCCGGCCCCGCTTCGTGCTCGACCGGGTGGAGCCGGGCGGTCGCCGCGAGGTGTCCTACCGGGTCCGCTCCGACCTGCGCGGCCGCTTTCCGCTGGGCCCGCTGCAACTGCGGCTGACCGACCCGTTCGGACTGTGCGAGCTGACCCGGTCCTTCTCGACGTACGACACCCTGACCGTGATCCCGCGCGTGGCGGCGCTGCCGCCGGTGCGGCTCAGCGGTGAGGCGAAGGGGTACGGCGAGGGGCGGCAGCGCACGCTCGCGCTGGCGGGCGACGACGACGTGATCCCGCGCGGGTACCGCTACGGCGACGACCTGCGCCGGGTGCACTGGCGCTCCACCGCGCGCTACGGCGAGCTGATGGTGCGCCGCGAGGAGCAGCCGCAGCGCGCCCGCTGCACGGTGCTCCTTGACACCCGGGGCCTGGCCTACGAGGGCGCGGGCCCCGACTCGCCCTTCGAGTGGGCGGTGTCGGGCGCGGCGTCCGTGCTGGTGCACATGCTGGAGCGGGGCTTCTCCGTCCGGCTGCTCATGGACACCGGCAACTCCGTGCCGGGTGAGGGCGCCGACGGCTTCGCGGGCGCGAGCCAGGGCACGGCCGACGCGGCCGGGCTGATGATGGACACCCTCGCGGTGATCGACCACTCGGACGGCACGAGCCTGTCCCCCGCCTACGACCTGCTGCGCGGCGGTAACGAGGGGCTGCTGGTGGCGTTCTTCGGCGACCTCGACGAGGAGCAGGCCACGGTGGCCGCCAGGATGCGGCAGCGCAGCGGCGGTGCCGTCGCCTTCGTCCTGGACAGCGGGGCCTGGGCGCGGGAACCGGCCGACGTGCCCGGTCCGTCGGACAGGAGCGAGGAGCGGCTGCGGATGCTGCGCGAGGCGGGCTGGACCGCAGTGAGCGTCCCGCACGGCGCCACCCTGGAGGAGCTGTGGCGCCTGGCGGACCGGGAACGCACCGCCCTCGCGGCGGCGACCGGCGGGGAGGGGACGCGATGAGCGGGCGGGCGCGGCTGGCGGTGTGCGCGTGGGCCGCCACCCTGATGGCGGCGTGCGCGCTGCTGCCGCTGGTCGAACCGGCGACCTGGATCCTGCAGGCCGCGGTCCTGCTCGCGGTGCAGGCCGTGGTGGGTGCGGTGGCGCGCCGGGTGCCGCTGGCACGGCCGCTGACCATCGCCGTGCAGGCCCTGGTCACGCTGCTGCTGCTGACCCTCGTCTTCGCCCGGCAGCAGGCGTTCGCGGGGCTGATCCCCGGCCCGCAGGCCATCCAGCGCTTCGGCGACCTGCTGCAACAGGGCGGCGACGACATCGCCCGGTACGCCATCCCGGCGCCGCTGGAGTCCGACGGCATCCGGCTGATGCTGGTCGGCGGTGTCCTGGTGATCGGGCTGCTGGTGGACACCCTCGCGGTGACCTTCCGCAGCGCGGCGCCGGCCGGCCTCCCACTGCTCGCGCTCTATTCGGTGGCCGCGGGGCTGTCCGAGGGCGGCGCCGACTGGCTGTGGTTCCTGGTGGCGGCGGTCGGCTATCTGACGCTGCTGCTGGCGGAGGGGCGTGACCGGCTCTCGCAGTGGGGCCGGGTCTTCGGCGGTGCGGCGCGCGCTCCGGGTGCCGAGCAGGGCGGCGCGGTCGCCCCGGTCCGCACCGGACGGCGTATCGGCGCGTTCGCGCTGGGCATCGCCCTGGTGGTGCCGCTCGCCCTGCCCGCGATGAACGGCGGGCTGCTGGACAGCGCCAGGACGGGCGTCGGCTCCGGGACCGGGGGCGGCGGCACGATCTCCGCGGTGAACCCGCTGGTCTCCCTGCGGGACAGTCTCAACGTCGACGAGAACCGGCAGGTCCTCTCCGTCGAGACGGACTCGAACGACCTGTCGGACCTGTACCTGCGCATCGTGTCCCTGGACGACTTCGACGGCACCACCTGGAAGCCGTCCAAGCGGCAGATCACCGCCGTACCGAACGGCTCGTTCCCCACGCCCTCCGGCCTGGGCCCCGACATCAAGCGCGACGAGACCCGGACCTTCATCTCGGCGGCCGACTGGTACGCGCAGGACTGGCTGCCGATGCCGTACCCGCCCAGCGGCGTGCGCGTGGCGGGCAACTGGCGGTACGAACCGGTCGGCATGACCCTGGTCGGCGACCACGGCCAGAACACCCGCGGGCTGAAGTACGAGGTGCGGAGCCTGAACGTGCAGCCGACGGCGGAGCAGCTCGCCGCCGCGCCGTCGCCGTCGGCCGCGCTGAAGCGCGAGTACACCCAGTTGCCGGACTCGCTGCCCGAGCTGGTCTCCAGGACCGCCCGCGAGGTCACCGCCGGCGCGGCGAACCCCTACGAGCAGGCGGTCAAGCTCCAGGAGTACTTCGCGGTCAACGGCGGTTTCGAGTACGACACCGAGGTCGGCGTCGGCAGTGGTTCGGAGGCGATCGCCCGGTTCCTGAAGGACAAGGAGGGCTTCTGCGTCCACTTCTCCTTCGCCATGGCGGCGATGGCCCGGTCCCTGGGCATTCCGGCCAGGGTCGCGGTGGGCTTCGCGCCGGGCTCCCCGCAGGCGGACGGCTCGGTGTCGGTGGGGCTGCGGGACGCGCACGCCTGGCCCGAGGTGTACTTCGAGGGCGTGGGCTGGACCCGCTTCGAGCCGACGCCGACGCGTGGCTCGACCCCGGCGTACACCCTGCCGGACACGCCGGGCAGTTCGGTGCCGGACCCGGCCCTGCCGTCGCAGGACAGCGAGACGGAGCCGTCGGCGGCGCCGTCGACGAGCGAGAGCTGCTCGGCGCAGGACAAGAAGCTGGACGCCTGCGACACCGAGTCCGCGCTGCCCGTGCCCGTCTCGGACGGCGGCGGACCGAAGTGGTACGAGGCGCCGGCCTGGGCGCTGGCGGGTCTCCTGGTGCTGCTGCTCCCGCTGTCACCGATGCTGTGGCGGCTGCGTACCCGGGCCAGACGGCTGGGGGCGCACGGCCGCGCCGAGGCGGACGCGGGCCCGCACACCCTGGCGGTCTGGCAGGAGCTGGCCGACACGGCGTGGGACCACGGGATTCCGCCGGAGGAGTCGCAGACGCCCCGCAAGGCGGCGGCCAGGATCGTCCGGCTGGGCCGGCTCGACCCGACGGCCGCGGCGGCGGTGCACCGGGTGGCGGACGCGGTGGAGCAGGTCCTCTACGCGCCCCGACCGCGCCTGGCGGCTGGGCTCGCCGAGGATGTCCGACGGGCGACGGCTGGTCTGCGGGAGGCGGTCGGCCGTGGCACGCGGCTGCGCGCACGGATCGCCCCGCGTTCGACCGTACGGGTGGTCTGGACGCTCTCGGACCGGTGGACGGCTCTGAAACGGCGTGCCGCGGCGGCGGGGCCGGCCCCGCGGAAGACGACGGGGCAGCGGGGCTGAGGGAGCGGCGCGGCGCGGCGCGCGGGCGCGACCACCCGTACGCACGCGTGAGGGGGTGACCACCCGGACGGTGGTCACCCCCTCACGCGGATGTCCTGGTGAGCGGTTGCTCGGGCGCGCTACTGGCCGCCCTGCTGCTCGTCCCTGCGGCGCTGCCAGCGCTCGTCGATGCGGTCCATCATCGAGCGTTTCTGGCGTTGCTGGCGGCCCGCGGCCTGTGGTCCGGCACCGGCAGCCGGCTGCTCGCCCGGCTTGGGGGCCTTGCGCCAGCCGGTCACGGCGAGCACCGCGCAACCCAGCATGACGAGGAAGCCCACCACGCTGAGCCACACCTGCTGGGCGACCATACCGGCCATGAGGAGCGCAATACCTACGAGGAAGCCCGCGACCGCCTGGTAGACCCGTCGCCGGGTGTACGTACGCAGCCCGCTTCCCTCGAGCGCTGTCGCGAACTTGGGATCTTCGGCGTACAGCGCTCGCTCCATTTGCTCGAGCATGCGCTGCTCGTGCTCCGAGAGCGGCACGGAGTCCTCCTCATCGTGCAGTCGCCGGGGCGACCCGGGGGGGTCCCTTCAGGATAGGCAGGGAATCGCCCCCGTGAAACCCGCCCCTCTGCGCCAATTGGCCAACCGGACTCCGTCATGGCCGCGCCGGCTCGCTGAAGTTCCCATTCCCCAGCGGCCGACCCGTCATGCGGGGCCGTCTCCCTCGATCATACGGCGAGTGGCCCCCGTTCGGGGGGCCTGTGGCGTACTCCATGTGCAGTCGCGCCCCTGATCAGCGGCGTACCTCACCGGGTCGCTCAGGCCTCGTCGGTCCCTGCGGTCTCACCGAGCACATGAAGCTGAGTGGCCACGGAGTGGAACGCGGCGAGTTCGGCCGCCGCGGCCTCCAGCTTCAGCAGGGCGTCCATGGCGCCCGGCTCGGTGTCCACCAGCACGCCGGGAACGAGGTCGGCGAAGACCCGTACGCCGTGCACGGCGCCGATCCGCAGCCCCGCGGCCTCGACCAGTCCGGTGAGCTGGCCGGCGGTGAACCGGCGCGGCACGGGGTCACCCGTGCCCCAGCGGCCGTTCGGGTCGTCGAGGGCCTGCCGGGCCTCCGTGAAGTGCCCGGCGAGGGCGCGCGCGAGCACGGCGCCGCCGAGGCCCGCGGCGAGCAGGCTGAGGACGCCCTCGGCGCGCAGGGCGGCGACCACGTTGCGGACACCCTCGGCGGGGTCGTCCACGTACTCCAGGACGCCGTGGCACAGCACCGCGTCGTAGCCGCCGCGCTCGACCACGTCGAAGAGGCCGTGGGCGTCGCCCTGAACGCCCCGCACGCGTTCGGCGACGTCGGCCTCGGCGGCGCGGCGCTCCAGGGCGAACAGGGCGTTGGGGCTCGGGTCGACGACGGTGACGCGGTGGCCGAGGCGGGCCACCGGCACCGCGAAGTTGCCGCTGCCGCCGCCGGTGTCGAGGACGTCCAGCGCCTGGCGGCCCGTGGCCTTCACCCGGCGGTCCAGGGCGTCCTGGAGGACGTCCCAGACCACGGCGGTGCGCAGGGCGGCCCGGGAGCGCGAGGGCTCGGAGCGCGGCGACCCGGGGTTCGGGCTGGGGTGGGAGACGGGCGGGCGCATCGGGTCCGACACGGCAGTTGACTCCTCGGCGCGGCACCGCCTCGGACTCGGGCGGAGCGAACGGGCTGCCGCCCCCGCCCGGCGTGGGAAGGGGGAGGCTTCAGGCGCCTCCCACCCTATTGCCTCCGCCGCGCCCACAAGGTGGCGCCCGGTGCCCCGCGCTGCTCATCCCGTGTCCGGCAGGTCGGGATCCGGCTGGTCCGAGTCCGGGCGGGGCCGGGGCAGGACCGGCTGGAGGACCAGCGTCCGCTCCACGAGGCGCAGGAACATCGCCACGTCGCGTATCAGGTCGTCGGCGTCCCGGCGGCCCGCCGCGCCCTGGATGCCCGCCTCGGCCCGGGCCCGGCGCCGGGCGCCCGCGGCGAACAGAGCGCTCCAGTCGGACAGCTCGGGCGCGATCTCGGAGAGCACTTCCCAGGCGCTGCGGATGCGGGCCCGGCCCCGCGGGGTGGTCTCCGGGCGGCCCCGCGCGGCGAGGACCGCGGCCGCGGTGCGCAGGGCGGCGAGGTGGGCCGTCGCGTACCGCTCGTTCGGTGTCGCGAGGGTGGTGGCCTCCTCCAGGCCGGCGCGGGCCTGGGCGAGCAGGTCGAGGGCGGCGGGCGGGGCGGTCGCCCGGCGGAGCACGGGGTGCACGTCGCTCGCCGGGCCGGTCAGTGAGGGTGCAGGGCCGGCTGCGCGGCGCCGCCGGGGGGCGGCTGCGGACGAGTGGGCCATGACGATCCTCCTGTCGTCTCCTGGACGGCACGTCCTGGCAGGAGGTGCCGTATGTGCCCATCGTGAGGTATGGCACTGACAATCCGTTCTGACCTGGACTTTTGATTCGAGCGACAGTTCGGGTCGGCCGGTGGGCGGGCCCTGCGGTCACAGCGGCGCGAGCGGTGCTGTGAGAATCTGGACCATGGAAAGCAGCAGCACCGCCGCGCCGGGCAGCAGCCGTCGCGAGGCCACCCGGCAGAAGCTGTACGAGGCGGCCGTCACCCTCATCGCCGAGCAGGGTTTCTCCGCCACCACCGTGGACGAGATCGCCGAGCGGGCCGGCGTCGCGAAGGGCACGGTCTACTACAACTTCGCCAGCAAGTCCGTCCTCTTCGAGGAGCTGCTGCGGCACGGCGTCGGGCTGCTCACCGCCTCGCTGCGGGAGGCGGCGGAGCGGACGGCGCGGGAGGGCCGCGGCCGGGTCGACGCCCTGGACGCGATGATCCGCGCGGGGCTCGTGTTCATCGACCGCTACCCGGCCTTCACCCAGCTGTACGTGGCCGAGCTGTGGCGCACCAACCGAGCCTGGCAGTCGACGCTGCTGGTGGTGCGGCAGGAGGCCGTGGCGGTGGTGGAGGGCGTGCTGCGCGAGGGCGTGGCGAGCGGGGAGTTCAGCGACGGCATCGACGTGCCGCTGACCGCGGCCGCGCTGGTGGGCATGGTGCTGGTGGCCGCGCTGGACTGGCAGTCGTTCCAGCCGGAGCGCTCCCTCGACGACGTGCACGCCGCGCTGTCGCGGGGGGGCGACGGGGGGGGGGGGGGGCGCGACCTGGTCGTCATGCT
>NZ_JBHXNW010000007.1:117879-177023 GCF_042717365.1 Streptomyces sp. NPDC058534 | reverse complement strand
CCACAGGTCCTGGAGGAGTACGTCAGCCACGACCGTTCATGATCGCGGTTGTGGTGACCCTCCGTGGCCTGAGCACGGAAAGTGATCCAGAACCACGGTTCACGGAACGACGACACCGCTGGTGACTGCAAGGTCTTGGCCTGGCGGCGGGAGCCGTCTGGGCTGGAGCCCGCGCCTTGAGCCACGGTCGCCCGCCAGTGCTGAGGCTGGGACACGGTGTTGCAGCGATCGGCCTCTTTGCTGCACTCGCGGAGCACTTCCAGGCGACTTAGCCTGAGATCAAGGGGTCTCGAATGAAAGGGAGCATTGAGATGCTTTTTGTCCTGCTCGCGACCCACGATCCGGAAGTCTGTCCGACCGCCAACGCGACGACGCGCGACCTGATGCTCAAGATCGCTCCCGACATGCCGAACCTCGCCCAGAAGGCAGGCGTCGACATCGTGGCCGGTCCCTTCGTCAACCGGGAGCACACGATCGTCGCGGTCGTACAGTCCGACAAGGTCGAGAATGTCGACCGCTTCCTGATGGAGGCTCGCCTCCCCCACTGGAATCGCGTCCGCGTGCTGCCGTCGCTGACCATGGAAGAAGGTCTCGCCGACGTCCAAGCGCAGACGCAGATCTTCTGACCCAACCGCTCAGGCATGAGGCGGTGCTTCGGTGCGGGCGCCGCCCATCGTCACGCTGTTGTGGTGATCGACTCAGTCACCCAGCTAGTAACAGTGGTCATCGTGCTCCTGACACCAATGTCTGACACCAACAGGGGCGGACTGTCGTGGACAAGAGCGGACGGCGGCGGACGGCGTGTCCTAGGTCAGGGGAAGCCGACCGACGTCGTCAACGCCCCGTGATCGACCTGCTGAGGATGAGGCCACAGGTTCAAATCCTGTTAGCCCCACCAGCGAGAAGACCCCCAGTCGGTAGCGGCTGGGGGTCTTTCGTGTGCTGTGGTTAGACTCCGCGGATGACCTTGGAATGGGAACAGGTAATCGTTCACTCGGTGGATCCGGCGGCTCTGGGGCAGTGGTGGGCCGAGGCGCTCGGGTGGGTCGTGGTGCACTCCGATGACGACGAGTTCGAGATCCGGCCGGCGCCGGACCGCATGCCGGGGCTGGACTTCGTCCGGGTCGAGGAGAGCAAGAAGGCCAAGAGCCGGCTGCATCTCGACTTCCGGCCCGACAACCAGGACGCCGAGGTGGCCCGGATGGAGGCGCTCGGCGCGAAGCGCGTCGACATCGGCCAGGGCGAGCAGTCGTGGGTGGTGATGGAGGACCCCGAAGGCAACGAGTTCTGCATCCTGGGGCAGCGCCGGTCATGAGAAGACCCGACCGCTGGCGACGGGGGATGCGCCAGCGGCCGGGCTGTGTTCAAGGCTAACAAGGGCCGATGCGTCGTGGGTGCCGACTGGTCGGCCGGGTCTCCGAGGTGTGACCGGGATCACTCGGTCAAGGGTCGCACGGGGGCTCGTAGTCCAGGCGCGGCAGGTACTCGTGCCACTTCTCCTCGGTGAGCACGTTCCGGGTGGCCGAGCAGATGCGGTCGATGGCGTCGTCCACCCCCAGGTTCCAGAGCCGGACGGTGTCCGTTCCGCTCGACACCCCCAGCATGTGGCGCACGGGGCTGAAGGAGAGGAAGTTCCCCGTCTTGGCGTTGGGGCTCATCGACTGGCCGATGGGAGCGGCCTCGGCGGGCGTCGTGACGTTCCAGAGGCGGACCGTGTTGTCGTTGGCGCCGCTGGCCAGGGTCTCGCCGTCCTGGCTGAAGGTCAGGGACACCACCGAGTCGGTGTGACCGGCCAGGGTCGACTCGGCCCGGCCCGGTTCGCCGCCGCCGGGGACGTTCCAGAGGCGGACCGTGCCGTCGTCGCTGCCGCTGGCCAGGGTGTGGCCGTCCGGGCTGTAGGCGAGGGTGTTGACGGGCCCGAGATGCCCGGTGAGGGGCGTGCCGCGGGGGGTGGCGTGCGCGGGGTCGCTCACGTTCCAGAGCCGTACGGTGTCGTCCGCGCCGCCGCTGGCGAGCGTACGCCCGTCGGGGCTGAAGGCGAGGGTGTTGACATAACCCCGGTGGCCGCTCAGTGGCTTGCCCAGCCGGCGCGGGTGGGACGGGTCCTCGGTGTTCCACAGCTGGACGGTGCGGTCGTCGTAGGCCGTGGCCAGCGTGCGGCCGTCGGGGCTGAACGCCAGGGTGTCGGGGCCCGCGTAGCGGGTGCGCAGCGTTACCGGCGGTCCGTGGGCGGTGGGCAGGGCCGGGTCGCTGACGTTCCACAGCTGCATCGTGCGGCCCCCCGAAAGCACCGCCAGGGTGTCGCCGTCCGGGGAGAACACCAGCGACCGTATGTCGCCCTCGCCCGGCCTGAAGGGCTCGCTCAGTGACACGGGCCGGGCGGGGTTCGTCACGTTCCACAGGCGGACCCGGCCGTCGCGGGCCGCCGTGGCCAGCACGTGCCCGTCCCGGCGGAAGGCGCCGATCCGGCCGATCATGTCCGACGTCGGCAGCGACCACAGGCGCACCTTGCTGTCGCCGCTGCCGGTGGCGAGGGTGCGCCCGTCGGGGCTGAAGCCGAGGGCGTACATCTCGCCGCTGCTCCCGGCAAGGTCCATGCCCACCTGGGACGGGTAGGACGGGTCGCTGACGTTCCACAGGCTCGCCGTGCTGTCCGCGCTGCTCGCGGCGAGCATGGCGCCGTCGGGGCTGAAGGCCACCGACCAGATGGGGCCGGTGTGGCCGGTGAGCGGAGCGCCCGCGGATCTCGCGCGGTCCGGGTCGGCCACGTCCCAGAGCCGTACGGTGTCGTCCGCGCTCCCGCTGGCGAGGGTGCGTCCGTCGGGGCTGAAGGCCACGGAGTGGATCAGGGCGCCGTGACCGGTCAGCGGTGCGCCGACCGGCTCCGGGCGGCGTGGGTCGGCCACGTCCCAGAGCCGGACCGCGTTGTCGTCGCCGCCGGCGGCCAGCGTCCGCCCGTCGGGGCTGAACGCCACCGAGCGCACCGCCGCCTTCGCGCCGGTCAGGGTGGACAGGGCCCGCGGCCGGCGCGGGTCGGCCACGTTCCACAGGCGGACGGCGTGGTCGTCGTGGGCGGAGGCCAGGGTGCGTCCGTCGGGGCTGAAGGCGAGCAGGTAGACGGTGCCGCCGTGGCCGGTCAGGGGTGCGCCGAGCGGACGGGGGCGGCTCGGGTCCCGTATGTCCCACAGCCGGATCGTGCCGTCGTCGGAGGCGCTGGCCAGGGTGCGGCCGTCCGGGCTGAACACGGCGGTGCTCACCCAGCTCCTGTGGCCGGTGAGGGGCTTGCCGAGCTGTTCCGGGCGGGCGGGGTCCGACACGTCCCACAGCCGGACGGTCCGGTCGTAGCTGGCCGTCGCCAGGATCCGCCCGTCGGGGCTGAAGGAGGTCAGGTAGACGGCGCCGGTGTGCCCGAGGAGCGGGGTGGCCAGCGGCGCGTTCACGATCGAGATCAGCCGGTTGCGGACGTCCTCGTCGTCCGGCCGCAGGCGGTGCGCGGCCAGGTCGAGCTGGGCGGACAGCGACGGGTCCGTGTCCTCGACGCGGTCCGCCTCGGCGACCACCTGCTCGAACACCGCGTCGTTGCGCTGCTGCCAGGCGATCACCGCCGAACCGACCGCCACCAGGGCGAGCACGACCAGCGTCGACACCGCGGCGCGCCGGATCAGGACGGTGCGCCTGCGCAGTCTGCTCGCGGCGGCCAGGAAATCGACCGCGCCGCGGGTCAGGAAGGTGCCGCCGGCCGAGTCCGCCCAGCCGTGGGCCTGTTCCAGCCGGGAGCCCCGGTAGAGCAGCGAGGCGTCGCGGTCCGACTCCTCCCAGGTCCGGCCGTCCTCCTCAAGGCGCTGGCGCAGCAGGTTGCCGGTGCGGTCCTCGTCGATCCAGTCGCGCAGCCGCGGCCAGGCGTGGAGCAGCGCCTCGTGGGTGATCTCCACGGTCTCCGCGTCGAGGGTCACCAGCCGGGCCCGCACCAGGGCCTCCAGGGACTCCTCGGTCTTGCCGGGGTCCCTCGACTCCTGCGCCAGCCGCCGCCGCGTGCTGCGTCTGCGGGTCGCCTGGGTGTCCTCGCCCAGCCGGACCAGCCTGAGCAGCAGCAGCCTCGCCGCCGTGCGGGCCGCCGGGTCCAGGTCCGACCAGGCCCGTTCGGCGGTCCCGGCCACCGCGCCCTGGATGCCGCCGGCCGCGCGGTACCCGGCGAGCGTCAGCCGGCCCGCCTTGCGCCGCTGCCAGGTGGCGAGCAGGGCGTGGGAGAGGAGCGGTAGCACGCCCGCGTCGTGTGTCCCGTGCGGGCCGTCGGTGCTCACCTCACGGATGATCAGCTCGGCGAGGGCCGGTTCGAGTTCCATGCCGACGGCCTTGGCCGGTGCGGTCACCGCCTCGCGCAGTTCCGCGGTGGTCAGCGGCCCGAGCACCATGTGCCGGTGCTGGAGCGCGTCGGCCAGCTCGGGATGGCGCAGGCAGTGCTCGTAGAAGTCGGCGCGTATGCCGAGCGCCACGAGGACCGGCGCCGCGTCTCCCGGACCGCCCGGCACGCAGGCGGCCTGTAGCAGCGCGATGAACGCACGCCGCTCGGACTCGTCGGGGCAGAGGGTGAAGGTCTCCTCGAACTGGTCCACGATGACGACCGGACGGGCGGACGGCGACTCCGGCCCCGGCCTGGACTCCTCGCCGGGCGCCGCCCACGCCGCGAAGGCCGCCCTGACCGCGTCGTCGGTCCCGGGGGCGCCCGGCTTCCCCGTCCTCCGCACGGCGCGGACGACGGGCTCCAGCTGGGGTATCCGGCGGCTCAGCTCCCCGAGCGGATCGACCCCCGGCACGAGCTGGAGCACGTCCCTGGGCCCACTCGGCGGACCGGTCCCGCCGCCCGGCGTCCCGTCGCGCAGGGCGGGCACGAGGCCGGCGTTCAGCAGGGAGGACTTCCCCGCTCCCGAGGCGCCCACGAGCACCACCAGGCCGCCCGTGTCCTCGGCCGCGCGGAGCTGGGCGACGAGGGCCTCCGTGCTCCGTTCCCGCCCGAAGAACCAGTCGGCGTCCTGCCGGCGGTAGGCGGCCAGCCCCCGGTACGGGCAGACACCGCCGGCGGTGGCCTGGGTCTCGGCCGCGGGGTGTTCCTCGTCCGCGCCGGGCGGTGCGGGGCGTTCGCCGGTCGGGTCGGCCACCGCCCGCTCCCACAGGCGCTGCCACTGGACCAGGTCGTACAGCCCGGCGGAGACCGGTACGGGACGTGCGCGACGCGCGAGCGGGACGAGGACGTGCAGGACGGCCGCGAGGGCGGGGAACTGGGCGGGCACGTTCTTGGCCCGCCGCCAGTCGCTGATCCGCTGGGCGGAGACCCGTACGGGCCGGCCCCGTTCGTCGACCCGCTGGAGCCGGACGACGGCCTCGGACACGCGTTTCAGAGGAGGGTTGCCCGCCTCCTTGTAGAGCAGTGCGAGGCGTTCCGCGAAGGCCGTGCGTGCCCCTGAGTCGAAACTCAAGGTCTTCACTCCTTACTTCCCCCGCACTTGGACGTCCGGACCGGAAAACTCACTCTATATGCCTGACCTGCGGCTACCTCGGTCTCGCGGGTCCGGAACCTCCTCGGCGGCGACCTCAGGTGGCAGGATCCTGTCGCAGTGGCGAGTCGGCCGCGAGGCACCCGGACAGGTCAGCGGCTCTGCGTTCGCGGAGCCACCCCATGAGGCCGCATGTTCTCGGTCAGCTTTCGGTGGCCCTGCCCTCCCCGACCCGCTCCGGTACCACGCGCAGTACACCGCCGGCATGGTTCGGCACCGGTCCCCACGAGGGGAGGGACCGGTGCCAAACCATGCCGGCGCGTGTGCTGTCCGATTCCGCGGGCGCCGGGTCGACACACGGTCACGCCGGGTCGACACACGGTCGTGCCGGTTCAACACACGCTCGCGCCGGGCGGGTTCGGCGCCGCGATCCGCGGGCAGGCACGTCGTGAAGGTTCCGAAGCCGACCGCCGCTGGAGCGCGTATGAGGATCTCCGTCGACCCCGAGCAGTGCTACGGCTCGGGCGACTGCGTCCACCGGGCCCCGTCCGTCTTCACCCAGGTGGACGGTCTGGGTGCCGTGATACCCGGGCGGGAGTACGACGTCGACGTGCCCAGGGTGCGGGAGGCGGTCGAGGGGTGCCCGTCCGCGGCGATCACCGTCTCGGGCGAGTGAGCTTCCGGGGAGAACGGGGCGGTTCTGTCGCCGAGGTACCGCCTCCTGCCCTGCCCCACGCCCTGGTCACCCTCGCCGCCCGCTACGTGCGCCACGCGCCCGGCACGCTCGGGAAGTCGGCGCTCACCACGCGCTGGCTGAACGCGCGGCTGCGGGAGCGGCCCCGCCGCAGGGTCGTCCGGGTGCGCTCCGGCGGCCTGTTCGCCGTGGACACGCGGGACCTCATCCAGCGGTACCTGTATCTGTTCGGCACCTGGGAGCCGCACCTGACGGCGTGGCTGCGGCGCCGGCTGCGCCCGGGGGACGGGTTCGTGGACGTCGGGGCGAACATCGGGGTCTTCAGCGTGCTCGCGGCTCAACTGGTCGGCGACGAGGGCCGAGTGGTCGCCATCGAGGCATCCCCCGTCCTCCACAGCCGTCTGGTGGGGCACGCGCGGCTCAACGGCCTCCACAACGTCCGCGCCCTGAACGCCGCGGTGTCCGACCGCCGCAGGACCCTGAACTTCGTGCTCGCCAGCTCGCGGAACACGGGCGCGAACAGCATCGTCCCGTACGACGGCCCGGCGGAGTCCAGCTTCGAGACCGAGGCCCGGCCGCTGCCGGAACTCCTCGACCCGGCGGAGATCGCCGGCGCCCGGGTGATCAAGATCGACGTGGAGGGCGCGGAGGGCGGCGTCGTGCGCGGCCTGGCGCCGGTGCTGGGCGACCTGCGGCCCGACGCGGAGATCTGTGTCGAGGTCACGCCGGAACGCATGGCGCGGCTGGGGGACTCCGTCGACGACCTGCTGTGGGTGATGCGGGACGCCGGATTCCACGTCTACCGGCTGGCCAACGACTACGCGCCCGGCAGCTACCCCGCGGCGCTGCGCGGCGAGCCGGGTGTGCCGGTCCGCTGGCGTGGGCCCGTCGTCGGGGAGAGCGACCTGGTCTTCTCGCGGGTGGACGCGGAGACGCTGCCCTGAGCGGCGGTCACGGCGGCGGGGCGGGCGGCCGTCACCGCCGTAGGTCCGCGCCCTCGGTCTCGTCCGGTGGGCGCCAGCCGAAGGACGCCAGGGCCCTCGCCCTGGCCTCCACGACCGCCATCCGGGCATCGCGTTCGGCCGGGTCCACGTGGGACGCCTGGCCGGTGACCTGGCCCTCCCACTTGCGGTAGAGCAGGCCCACCTCCCCGGTGAACCACCCCCGGCTCACGCAGTTCAGGGCCAGCAGCAGGCCGGTGTCCTCGGACGCCGGGAGGGCCATCCAGCCGCCGAGGGCGAGCAGCAGGTCGCGCCGTACGAGGAGCGTCGCCGGATGTACCTGGGCGCGGAAGCCGTTGGCTCGCCAGAAGTCGAGCACCGCACCGCGTTCGATCGGTCCGGGCTCGGGGTCGCCCGGGAAGCCGGCCGTCGAGCCGTCGGGCAGGAGGTCCAGGGCCCGTGAGGTCGCCCAGCCGAGCCCCGGGTCGGCCTCCAGCGCGGCCAGGTCGCGGGCCAGGGTGCCGGGCGCGAGCCGGTCGTCGGCGTCCAGGACCTTCACGTACTCCCCGTCCGCGTGGGCCAGGGCCATGGTGCGGGCGACGCCGGGGCCCGCCTGCCGTTCCCGGCGGCCCTGGCGGAAGACGACGCGCGGGTCGTCGGGCACGTGCGGGCGGACGTCGTCCGTCCTGCCGTCCTCCTGGATCACCCAGCGCCAGTCCCAGCCGTCGGGCAACTCCTGGGCGGACAACGACGCGTGGGCCTCCGGCAGGTAGCGCGCCGAGGGACCGTGGACGGCCGTGACGATGACGATGCGCCGGTTCACTGGCGGCACCCACCACCTTTCCGCAGGAGTGCCGTACAGGCTATGACGCGCGAAGAGGCGCTGGTGGGCGGGGTGCCGGGCGCGAGGGGAGCCCACACATGGCGGCGGCCCGGCTGCTCTGTCGAGCGGCCGGGCCGTTTCTCGCGTGTGGTGCGGTACGCAGATCGCCGTTGTGTCGGGTCGGGCGGGGCGGGCGCGGTGGGAACCGGGCGCCGCCTCGGTCCGCTCAGCGCTGGAGCGGGGCGCTGTGCTGGGCCGTTGACCCGGCGGTGTCGTCGCACGGGAGGCCGGTGGCCGTCTCGGTGGCCGTGGCGGTCGCGTCGCTGAGCGGACGGTGCCGGCAACTGGGTGCCGAGCCGTGCGCCTCGGCGCGGATGCGCTGCTTCATCGTGGGGGGCAGGGAGCCGGCCCGGGACCAGGACCAGGGGACCGCCGTCGCGGGTGCCGCCTCGGGGGAAGCGCTCTCGCTCTTGCTGTGCGTTCCGGTCTGCGGTGCGGCCGCGGCGGCGGTCGTCGTGATGAGTCCGAGCGCCGTGCACAGCGCGAGGAAGGCGGTGACGATGGTGGTCCACAGCGTCATGACCTTGTTCCGGGTCATAACCCCTCACTTTCGGGTTGGGCGATTTGCGTACTTTCCTCATGATGTGTATGCGGCTCGCGAAGTGGTGGACCTGGGCCCGTGGCGCGTCGATGTTCAGATGAACACAACCCGAATGGACGCAAGGGGGTCGAAAAGATGCCAATACGGGAGAGAGGCGGGCGAAAGTCGCCGTATGTAGGGGTGTGATCACCCTCCGATCAGAACGGGTTCGTCCGCTTCTGGAGGGCTTCGGCGCACGGCAGTTGACCGCCGACGCAGGTCACCGATCGGTATCGGCCGGTGTGTATAGTCGGGCGCCAGAGGTCCCCTACGTCAAGGAAAGACGAGGTCGCGCGGTGAAGAAGCTTCTCCTGGTCGCACTGGCCGCCATCGGCGGGCTCCTCGTGTACCGCCAGATCCAGGCGGATCGCGCCGAGCAGGATCTGTGGACGGAGGCGACTGACTCCGTGCCCACGGGTTCCTGAGTACGACCGACATCCGGTCCCGAGCAGACCCCGGCCGTCAAACGGTCGGGGTTTTCTGTTGCCCGGATCTCCGCGCGGGGGCGCGGGAGCGCCGGGGCGCGCGGCAGGATGGGGCACGGTCGTTCGGGGCGGGCGGCGAGTGCCGGCGAGCGCGAGGGGTGGCGGGTCATGGGACGGTGGTGTACGGGTTGGCGGCATGCCGGGTCGGGGGGCGCGGGGCCGTCGGTGCCCGCGCCTACGTCCGCGCCGGCGCCCGGACGGCGGAGGGCGCCCCGTCGGCGTACGGCGCCCGCGGGGGGTACGGCGTCCGTGGGGCCTACGGCGTCCGTGCGGCGGCTGGCCGTCGTGACCGTCCTACTACTGGCCACCGCCGCTACCGCCGCCCTGCCCGGCGGTGCCGCCTTCGCGGCCGGTGACGCGCCGGGGTACGCCTTCGCCGACGGCGCCCCGCGGATCGACGGGACGACTGCCACCTCGGACGCCAAGCTCCTGGCGGCCGGGGCGACGTACCGCAGCTCGCTGCCGCGCAACGGCACCCTCTACTACCGCCTCGACCTCGACGCCGCCTCCGACGCCTACGTCTCCGTGACCGCCGTACCCGGCTCCGTCGGCGAGGTCACCGCCGTCGACGGAATCCGCGTCTCCGTGCAGGACGCCGAGGGCGGCTCCTGCTCCTCAGACAGCGCGACCTTCGGCGCGGCGCACAGCCCCCGCCCGGTCACCGCGTGGGGCATGCGGGAGATCGCGCCCGGCGGCAACCGCTGCCAGGACCCCGGCACCTACCACGTCGCCGTCGAGCGGGCCAGGCCCCAGGACTCCCCGCCCGAGGACTGGGACCTGGAACTCACCGTCGCCACCGAACCCCGCCCGGCCCGGACGGATGCGACCGAGGCACCGGAAGCCTGGGACTCCGCCTCGCCCGAAGCCGTCGCCGGTGAACCGGAACCCCGCACGGGCGGCAACGGCTTCGCCCACGCCACGCCCCTCGGACAGGGAGCCTGGCGCGACGACATCCGGCCCGGACAGACCCTCTATTACAAGGTGCCGGTGGACTGGGGCCGCCAGGTGTACGCGAGCGCCGAACTCGACGGCGATCAGGAAGCCTCCGGCTACGCCACCGGTGCCCTGCGCCTGGCGCTGCACAACCCGGTGCGCGGCGAGGTCGACGACGCCGCCAAGGGTTACACCGGCCGCCCCGCCACCGTCGGGCTCGCTCCCCTGCCGCCGGTGGCCTACCCCAACCGGTACGCCACGAGCGGGCAGGCCGGCGCGGTGCGCTTCGCCGGTGACTACTACGTCGTCGTGCACCTGGCGGCGCAGGTGGCCGAGGACTTCGGTGCGGGGCCCTTCGGGCTGACGCTGCGCGTCGGACTCCGCGGATCCGCGCGGAGCGGGCCCGGCTACGCGGGGGAGTCGCGGCCCAAGGGTCTCTTCGCCGTCTCGGCCCAGGACCGGGCGGCGGCGCCGGAGAGCGGCGGCCCGGACGACGACGACCTCGCCATGAAGGCGGTCGCCGTGGGCGGCATCGGCACCGGCAGCCTGCTGCTTGCGGGCCTGACGGTGTGGACGGCGGCGGCCCGGCGCAGGGCGCGGTGAGGGGCTGCCCGGTTCAGATCCGGGTCAGTGCCCAGAAACCCACCGCGTAGCAGGCCAGCGCGAGGAACAGCAGCGGCACCGCCACCCTCGCCGGGGGACCGGGACGGCGCCGCCGTCGCGTCGCCCGGTGCTGGGCCGGGGCCTGCGGGTTCCGGGCGGTGTACGAGGCGGTGGGAGCGTCGGCGGGCGCCTGCCGCGGGGGCGGCGTCAGGGACGGCGTGAGCGTCTGGGCGGGCAGCGGCGGGGCGTACGGCGGCGGGTACTCGGGTGGGTACTGGCCCGGGTGCGGGACGGGCGTCGCCGCGCCGTCCCTCGTGGCGGAGGTGACGGTCGGCTGCGGGGGCGGCAGGTGGAAGCTGCCGGTCTCCGACATGGCGGACAGCGGGAGGGGCCCGGATGCCGAGGGCGCATGGCTCGCTGACGGCGCCGGGGGTGTCGGCGGTGCCGAGGGCATCGAGGATGTCGAAGGCGTCGGCGATGTCGGTGACGAGGGTGTGACCGGGACGGACGGGCGGCGTGGGTCGGTCGGTGGGTCCGTCGATAGGTCCGTCGGTGGGTCTCTCGGTGGGTCGTCGTCCAGTCCGGACGCCCGTTTCAGAGGCCCGTCGGCGGCGAACCCGGCGGGCAGCGGGCCGACTTGGTCGAAGATCTCGATCAGCTCGTCGTCGGGCCCGGGCTCCGGCAGCAGCTCCGCCGCCGCGGCCAGCGCCTTCCGCGCCCCCGTCGCCGTACGGAACCTCGCCGGCGGATCCGGCTGCACCAGCGTCGCGACGACCTGCCACAGCGGCTCGGGTATCCCCTGCGGCGCGGCCGGTGTCCCGTGCTCGGCGAAGTGCTGGACCAGCGCCTTGGCGTCCGGCTTGGCCCCCTCCAGCAGGTACAGGGCGACCAGCCCCACCGCGAACAGATCCGCGGCGAAGTCCGGCTCCGCGCCCATCATCTGCTCCGGCGCGAGATAACCGGGCGTCCCCACCACGAGGTTGGTCTCGGTCAGCCGGGGCTCGCCCAGCCGCATCGCGATGCCGAAGTCGGACAGCCGGAGCCGCGGCCGGCCCGTGCCGGTGGCCTCGAGGAGCAGGTTGGCGGGCTTGATGTCACGGTGGACCACGTCCTCGGCGTGCACCGCCGCGAGGCCCGCGAGGAGCTGGTCGATCAGCGTGCACACGAAGGCGGGCGGCAGCGGGCCGTAGTCCCCGATCAGATGGACCAGGGAGCCGCCGGTGACCAGGTCCATGGTGAACAGGACCTGGTCGTCGTCGGCGGCCCAGCTCGCGGGCGCGAGCACATGGGGATGATCGATCCGCAGCGCCTGCTCGCGGACGAACCGCAGCAGCGAGTGCGCGTCCCGCTGCTGGAGCACCTTTGCGGCCACATACCGTCGGCGGCGGTGGTCCCAGGCACGCCAGACGGCACCGACCCCGCCGCGGCCGATCGGGTCGACCAGCTCGTACCGTCCGGCGAAGACCTCACCCATGGCTGTGTGTCGCTCCTCCCCTCGCGCCACTCCGGGCCCGGCCGCGACCCCCTGCGGCGGCCGGACCCCGGGATCAGTTCTGGTGGGACTGGTAGTGCGCGACCGCGTCCGAGGTGCGGCCCGCTCCGTACACCCGCAGGAACTCCGCCAGCTCCGGGTGCGTGGAGGAGAGGGCGTCCGCCGCGTCGATGATGTCCCCGGCGGCCGCCACCGAGCGCAGCAGCGACTGGATCTCGCGGACCACCCGCTTGACCGTGGGCGCACCCGAACTGCTCGTCGTCTGCGTGGTGTTGCTGAGCACCGAACCCCCCTGCGACTTCTTGATCTCGTCCATCCGCTCCGTCGCCTCGGCCGCGCTCACACTGCCGTCCGCGACCTGCCCCGCCAGGTCCTGCAGCAGCTGCACGCGCTGGACCACCGCGGGATTGCCGATCTTCGCCCGCTGACCGCTCATCAGCTGCGACAGCATCGGTGCGGACAGTCCCAGTACCCCCGCGAGACGAGCCTGGTTGAGACCAAGATCGTCGATGAGCCTACGGAAGAGCGCCCCCAACGGCTCCCCGTACCAGTTCCGCTGCAGTTCCCGCGCTCTCGCGGTGGCTTCCTGCTGTGCGGCGTCCATTGCGTCTCCCCATCGCTTCCCCAAGAACCGCAGTTCGCTCCAGCGAACCACGCCGAGCATCTTACGGAGCGTGGTCGTTCCCCGGGAGCCCCCATCATTTGTGAGATCCGGGGGGCGACCCGGTACTCTTGTCTGCGGCGACCGTCGGCCCGCACGAAGCGACCGACGCCGCCTCCCGAGGGGCCTTAGCTCAGTTGGTAGAGCGCTGTCTTTGCATGGCAGATGTCAGGGGTTCGACTCCCCTAGGCTCCACTCACGAAAGCCCCTCCGAACTGCGGAAACGTGGTTCGGAGGGGCTTTTTGCGTGCCGCGGGCGCCCGGTTCTCACGGCCGCCCGGAGTGCGAGGGCGAGGCTGCGGGCGTCGCCGGCAGCTCCACCGTGACGCGGAGGCCGCCCGTGGGGCGTGGGGTCAGGGTGAGGGTGCCGTCGTGTGCCTGGGTGATGGTGCTGACGATGGCCAGGCCGAGGCCGACGCCCGCGTGATCGGTGTGGACGCGCTCGGTGCCGCGCTGGAACGGCTCGGTGAGCGTCGAGGCCAGCTCGGGGGTGACCTGGTCGCCGGTGTTCTCGACCGTGAGCGCCACGGTCCTGGGGCGGGCGACGGTGGTGACGTGGACGGCGCCCCGTTCCGGCAGGTTGTGGACGATCGCGTTGTGCACGAGGTTCATGGTCAGCTGCAGCAGGAGCGACGGGGAGCCGGTCGTGGGGGTGAGGTCGCCGCCGGTCTCGATGGTGATGCCCCGCCTCTCCGCGAGGGGGAGGAGCGTTTCGGTGGCCTCTTCCGCCATGAGCGACAGGTCGACGCGCTCCCGTGCGAAGGAACGCTGTTCGGCGCGGCTGAGCAGGAGCAGCGCCTCGGTCAGGTCGATCGCCCGGGTGTTGACGGCGTGGAGGCGGTCGACGAGTTCACCGGGGTCGCGGTCCGGGTCGGCGCGGGCCACGTCGAGGAGCGACTTCGAGATCGCGAGCGGGGTGCGCAGCTCGTGCGAGGCGTTGGCCGCGAATCTCCGCTGCTCGGCGACGTGCGCTTCGAGCCGCCCGAGCATGGTGTCGAAGGCGTCGGCGAGTTCGCGGAACTCGTCCTGGCGGCCCGGCAGCCGGACGCGGTGGGAAAGCGATCCGCCCGCGGCCGTGCGGGTGGCCTCCGTGATGCGGTTCAGCGGGGCGAGGATGCGGCCGGCCAGGAACCACCCTCCCGCGAGGCCGAACACCAGCAGGAACGACATCGTGACGGCCGCCATCGGAGCGAAGTCGCGCGCGACCGAGAGCTGGTACTCGGGCTGGAAGACGAGTCCGACGTGCGACACCCGCGTCAGGAACAACCACCCGGCCACGAGCATCAGGGAGCCGGCCAGCATGAGGAAGCCGGTGTAGCTGAGGGTGAGCTTGAGGCGGACGCTCGGCCCACGCTCCCTATCCACGGCCCGCTCCCTCGTCCGCGGCGTCCGGCCGTACGTCGATGCGGTAGCCGACGCCGGGCACGGTGGCGATGATCCAGGGCTGCCCGAGACGCTTGCGCAGCGCCGAGACGGTGATCCGTACGGCGTTGGTGAACGGGTCGGCGTGCTCGTCCCAGGCGCGTTCCAGCAGTTCCTCGGCGCTGATGACCCCGCCCTCGGCGGCGACGAGTACGTCGAGCACGGCGAACTGCTTCCTGGTGAGCGCGACGAAGCGGCCGTCCCGGTACACCTCCCTGCGGAACGGGTCGAGCCGCAGCCCCGCGATCTCCCGCACCGGAGGCCGGCTGTGCGCACGCCTGCGGTCCAGTGCCCGGAGCCGGAGCACCAGCTCCCGCAGCTCGAAGGGCTTGGTGAGGTAGTCGTCGGCACCCAGCTCGAACCCGGAGGCCTTGTCGTCGAGCCGGGCGGCGGCGGTGAGCATGAGGATCGGCATGCCACTGCCGGAGTCGACGATGCGCCGGGCGACCTCGTCGCCGGAGGGGCCGGGGATGTCGCGGTCGAGGACGGCGATGTCGTACGTGTTCACACTCAGCAGCTCCAGAGCGGTGTCGCCGTCCCCCGCGATGTCGGCGGCGATCGCCGCCAGCCGCAGGGCGTCGCGGATGGCTTCCGCCATGTACGGCTCGTCCTCGACGATCAGCACTCGCATGCTCCGATGCTAGGAGCCGGCGCATGTCGTCGGCGTATCGAAAACCGCGTACGCGGCGGCAACACCGCGTTCCCTTGTCTGTAGGCATGACCTGCGACGCATCCGCACGAAAGAAACCCCACCGGCGTACCGACGTCCTCAAGATCGGCCTGCCGGTGGCCGCCCTGACCATCGCCGCCCTCGGCTGCCAGGCGCTGGCGTCCCCGTCGCCGCCCATGTCCCCGACCGCGTCACCCGGTGAGGCACGGCCCGTGGAGCCCCCCGGCATGATCGACGAGCAGGACGGTGTCGTCCCCGACGGCACGACGGTCCTCGACGCGGACGTCCCGGCCGTGGCCCGCCTCGATCCAGCGCTGCTCGCGGCCCTGCGGCAGGCGGCGACGGACGCCGAGGACGACGGCGTCCACGCGTTCCACGTCAACAGCGGCTGGCGCTCCGAGGACTACCAGCAACAGCTCCTCGACGAGGCGGTCGACCAGTACGGCTCCGAGGAGGAGGCCGCCAAGTGGGTGGCCACCCCGGAGACCTCCGCCCACGTGTCGGGAGACGCGGTCGACCTCGGGGACTCCGACGTGACGGCCTGGCTGTCCCGCAACGGCAGCGCGTACGGACTCTGCCAGACCTACGCCAACGAGCCCTGGCACTACGAGCTGCGCCCCGAGGCCGCCGCGCAGGGCTGCCCGGCCATGTACGACAACGCCGCGCAGGACCCGCGGACGCAGCGGTGACCAGCACCTTCGATGTGAATACGAGCGACACGCACGGTGAGCGAGGGCGGCCCATGACGCAGGTGGACACGGCGGCGACCGGACAGGGCGGCCCCGGCCGCACGGACACCGGCTCCGGGGGCCGGCGCGCGCCCGTGCGACGGGTGGTCCGCGCCCTCTCCCGGCCGGGACCCTGGCGACGCGGCCGGGTGCTCGTCGTCCTGGCGGTGCTGCTCGGCCTGCTCATGCCGCTGCACGCGCTGGTCACGGACCGGGCCGGACTCGGCAGCCTCGTGGAGACCTTCCTGCCGTGGCTCGGCCTGGGCATACCGGTTCTCCTGGTCGCGGCGCTGCTGCGGCGCTCCGCGACCGCGACCGTCGCGTTGCTCGTTCCGTCCGTGGCGTGGACGAGCCTCTTCGGCGGCATGATCGTCGACAAGTCCCGCCCGGGCGACAGCGACCTCACCGTGGTCAGCCACAACGTCGGCGCCGCCAACCCCGACCCGGCCGGCACCGCCCGTGACCTGGCCGCCTCCGGCGCGGACCTGCTGGCCCTCGAAGAGCTGACCGAGCAGGACAGGGGCACGTACGAGAAGGAACTGGCGGACGCCTACCCCCACCACACGGTGCAGGGCACGGTCGGACTGTGGAGCAAGCTGCCGCTGTCCGGCACCGCGCCGGTCGACACCAAGATCGACTACGGGTCGCTGGCGGACTCCAAGCCGGACGACGTCAAGCTCGCCTCCACCCGGGCCCTGCGCACCACGGTGGCCACGGACCAGGGGCCGCTGGCGGTCTACGTCGCCCACCTGGGGTCCGTGCGCGTGTTGCCCCGCACCGGCTTCTGGACGGGCAGCCGCGACCGCAACGCGCAGGCGCTCGCCGACGCCGTCGCCGCCGAGGGCACCGAGCGGACGGTGCTGCTCGGCGACCTGAACGGCACCGTGGACGACGGCGCCCTCGACGGCATCACCTCGCGGATGGACTCGGCCCAGGAGCAGGCCGGGGACGGTTTCGGCTTCAGCTATCCGGCCGACTTCCCGGTGGTACGGATCGACCAGATCCTGGTCCGCGGCGTACGGACGGACCGCTCGTGGACACTGCCGACCACGGGCAGCGACCACCTGCCGGTGGCCGCGGGGATCAGCTGGTGAAGGGCGGCAGTAAGGTGGCCAGCCCGGGCCCCGGCACCCAGACGGCCCTCTGAGAGGGTTTCGCCCGATATGCGCCCCGGTAGTGCGGAGACGTTCCTCACCGACCACACCCGTGCAATCCGGCCGACGGCTGCCGCGCGATCCGGATGATCACCAACGACCGCACCGAAAGGCCCAGTTGACCACGCGAAACGACCGCACGGCCCACGCGGCCCGACGGAGACGGACCCACGGACGGGCGCCGCTCGGCACCCGGGAGGTGCTGTCTGCTCTTGATATCGTCACCCCACAGGGCACCACCACCACACCCCGGCGGGCCGGTGCCACGTGGCTCATCGCCGTCGGAGGCGTCCGGTCGCTACCGACGAGGTGGAAGGGGTAGAGCATGCGGGCGAAGGTACGGGCCGCTCTCGACGCGCTGTATATGAAGCGCCTGGTCAAGGAGTTGGAGGGACGCCCACGCCCCCAGCACATCGGCATCATGCTCGACGGCAACCGCCGCTGGGCCAAGATGTCGGGCATAGACGACCCGCGAGAGGGCTACCGGGCCGGCGGAGCGAAGGTGCTGGACTTCCTGCGCTGGTGCGACTCCGCGCAGATCGAGCACGTCACCCTCTTCATGCTCTCCGACGACAACCTGCACCGGCCCGAAGACCAGCTGAACCCGCTGATCGACATCATCGCCGAAGTCGTCGAACGGCTCGCCGCCCCCGGCAACCCCTGGCGCGTGGAAGCGGTCGGCGCCCTGGACCTGCTGCCCGCCGAGTCCGCCACCCGCCTCAAGACCGCCACCGCCTCCACCCAGGGCCGCAAGGGCGGCACCAAGGTCGACGTCGCCGTGGGCTACGGAGGCCGACGCGAGATCGTCGACGCCGTGCGCTCGGCCCTGACCGAGCACAGCTCCCAGGGCGGGGACATCGACGAGTTCATCGAGACCTTCACCATGGAGCACATCTCCAAGCACCTGTACTCCAAGACACGGTCCGAGTCCGACCTCATCATCCGCACCTCCGGGGAGCAGCGCCTCTCCGGATTCCTGCTCTGGCAGTCCGCCTACGCCGAGGTCCACTTCTGCGAGACCTACTGGCCGGACTTCCGCGAGATCGACTTCCTGCGCGCCCTGCGCTCCTACTCACTGCGCGAACGCCGCTACGGCCGCTGAGCCGCCGTTTCGCGTGAAACATCGCCGTGGGGCGGAAGACCCGAAGGTCTTCCGCCCCACGGCGATACCGGTCCGGAGAAGGATCAGCGGGGCTCGTCGCCCTCCGCCGCCTCCTCCTGTGCCTGCTTGGCCTGCACCTCGGGATCGAGGATCGCCTCACCGGTGCCGTCCACCGACGTCAGCCGCCCGGACTCGGACACCTCCGTCGCCTCCGGCGGCTCGACCAGCCAGTCCGGGTTGGCCTGCTTGTCCCACCACTTCCAGGCCGCGAAGGCGCCACCCGCGACGAGACCCGCCACCGCCAGAACCCTGGCGATCCGGCCGGCCCTCGCCCGCCGCTGGTGCTTACGCGTCAGCTTCTCGATCTCCTTCGCCGTGACCTGACCCCGAAGCGCGGCCAGCGCGGCGGCACCCCGCGCGGTCGCCTCGTCCCTCACGGGAACGGCCACGGCCACCGCCTGCTCGATCCTCGGCCGTGAATAGTCGGCCGCCTGCCGAGCGGCCAGACGGGTGCGGACGGCCGCCTCCTGCGCGGCGGCGTCCACCTTCGGCGGCACATGCGTAAGGGCCTGCTCCAGCCGCGGCGCGACATGCGCCCCGTACTGGTGGCGAGCCTGGTCTGCGGCCTGCGACACCTTGGGCGCCAGCCGTACGCGCGCCTCCTGTGCATAGTGAGCGGCCCTGTCCTTGGCCGTGTCGGCGTAGGGCGCCACCACTTCCGCGGCGTGCAGCACGCTGTCCTTCGCCGAACCGGTCGCGGCGCGCACGCTGTCGATGCGGGTCACGGGTTCCTCCTCCTCGGTGGCGTACGGTAATTCGACTTTCCACCCTTTTACGGATCATGCCTGTGGACGCAAAGCCAGGCATGTGAGGGCGGCCATCCGGGTCACTGACGATGCCTTCGGGCTCTCTGGGACAACTGGTGATGAAGTTGCGAACAAGAGCAGATCAAGCTCAATAGCAGATCAAGCTCAATAACGGATGAACCGGGCAACACGAGCCTGCACCCGACAATGCCACGGATCGGCGCCCCGCGCTCGGACCCCGGTGTATCAGCGCCGAACGCGCCCCCGCCCGTGGGAGTATCGGTGCGCACCACCAGACGACGGAAGGCACACCGTGGCCGAGCAGCTCTACGCCACCCTCAAGACCAGCCAGGGCGACATCGAGATCCGGCTGCTCCCGAACCACGCCCCCAGAACGGTCCGGAACTTCGTCGAGCTGGCCCGGGGCGAGCGCGAGTGGACCCACCCCGCCACCGGCGAGAAGACCACGGACAGGCTCTACGACGGCACCGTCTTCCACCGGGTCCTCAGCGGCTTCATGATCCAGGGCGGCGACCCGCTCGGCAACGGCACCGGCGACCCCGGCTACCAGTTCGCCGACGAGTTCCACCCCGACCTCGCCTTCGACAAGCCCTACCTGCTCGCCATGGCCAACGCCGGCCCCGGCACCAACGGCTCGCAGTTCTTCGTCACCGTCTCCCCGACGACCTGGCTGAACCGCAAGCACACCATCTTCGGCGAGGTCACCGACCCGGCCAGCCAGAGGGTCGTGGACACCATCGCGGCGGCACAGACCAACCCGCGCACGCACCGCCCGCTCAACGACGTCGTCATCGAGACCGTCGTCGTGGAAACCCGTCAGGGCTGAGCTCCCCGCGCACCGGGCAGGAACCAAACGCACCGCCCATCCGTAACAAGGGACGAGGCGGCGCACGCGCGCACACCGCCCGCAGGGACGACCGAGGGGAAGTCATGGACCACGCGGCAGCAGGCCCGCCGGACGCCCAGAGCCTGCCCGGCTGCTATCGCCACCCGGACCGCGAAACCGGCATCCGCTGCACCCGCTGCGAACGCCCCATCTGCACGGACTGCATGGTCAACGCGTCCGTCGGCTTCCACTGCCCCGACTGCGCCGCCGGCCGCACGGGCAACGGCCCGGCGCCCGCCGCGTCCCGGCCGCGCACCCTGGCCGGGGGCACGATCGCCGCCGACCCGCACCTCCTCACCAAGATCCTGATCGGGCTCAACGCGGCGGTGTTCATCGCCGTACAGGCGCTCCCGTCGTCGTTCCTCAGCGACATGGTGCTCATCGGACGCTGGCCCCCCGCCCCCTTCGTCCCGACCGAGGGCGTCGCGGAGGGCGAGTGGTTCCGCCTGGTGACCACGATGTTCACCCACGAGGAAATCTGGCACATCGGCTTCAACATGATCGGCCTCTGGTTCCTCGGCGGCCCGCTGGAAGCCGCGCTGGGCAGAGCCCGCTTCCTCACGCTCTACCTCGTCTCCGGCCTGGCCGGCAGCGCCCTCACCTACCTGCTGGCCTCGCCCACCACGGCGACCCTCGGCGCCTCCGGTGCGGTCTTCGGCCTCTTCGGCGCCACCGCCGCGCTCGTCCGCCGCCTCAACGCGGACATGCGGCCGGTCGTCATCCTGCTGGCGATCAACCTCGTCTTCACGTTCACCTGGGCCAACATCGCCTGGCAGGCGCACATCGGCGGTCTTGTCGCCGGCGGTGTGATCGGCTTCGCCATGCTCCACGCACCGCGCGAGCGGCGGACCCTCGTGCAGTACGGCGCCTGTGCGCTGGTCCTGCTGGTCGTCGTGGGTCTGACCCTGTTGAGGACCGCACAGCTCACCTGAGCACCTGTTGTCCACAGTCGGTGTCGGATCTTGTGCATAGCGTGCGGGAACAGGTGTGCCCCCTGTCCCTGACTTGTGTTTCCGCAGGTCAGGCAGGGGGCGAACGTGTTTTCGGATGCCAGTACTTCCGTCACACCGGCGTCAACGCCCGGTGGGTTATCCACAGATCGTCGTTTCTTGTCCCCAGCGTGTGGACAGCGCCTGTGGATAACTCCGCGGATAGCCCTGGGCAGAGCTAATGGGGCGCTACTTCCACTGCGTGGAGACGCCGAAGCCGGCGGCGATGAAGCCGAAGCCCACGACGATGTTCCAGTTGCCCAGGGAGTCGATCGGCAGTGAACCGTCGGTGACGTAGAAGACGACGATCCAGGCGAGGCCGATGACGAACATGGCCAGCATGACGGGTGCCACCCAGCCGCGGCTGGTCAGCTTGATGCTGGTCGCCTGCTTGGAGGGCGGCGGCGTGTAGTCGGCCTTCTTGCGGATACGTGACTTCGGCACGAGGGTCTCTCCTGTCGATGCGCTGCGTGGCCGCGCAGGGAACGGGGGTCGGTCTCGGGGGCGGCGTTCGGGGGACAAGGGGACTCTGAGGGCTCCCCCGGGCGTCCGTTAGCGTAGTCCTTCCGTGGCGCCGAAGGAGATAAGGGTACGTTGAGCAATTCTGCCGACTCCCCCGGGACGGAATCCAGCCCTGCCCGCCCCCGGCGCCGTTTCCGGCCCGTGCGGGTACTCACGGCAGCCGTCTTCGCTCTCGCGGGACTCATCTTCTTCACCAGTTTCAACACCGCGAAGGGCACCAATATCCGGACGGACGCCTCTTTGCTCAAGCTGTCCGACCTCATCCATGAGCGCAGCCGGGAGAACGGGCAGCAGGAGGAGTCGAACGCCAGCCTGCGTCACGACATCGAGTCGCTCGCCGAGCGCGACGACGGACGTTCGCAGTCGGAGGACGACGAGCTCGCGGCGCTGGAGGAGAAGGCGGGCACGCAGAAGCTGACCGGAGAGGCGATCTCCGTCACACTCGACGACGCGCCGCCGGACGCCACCGCCAAGCTCCCGGGCTACCCCGAGCCGCAGCCCGACTACCTGGTGATCCACCAGCAGGATCTCCAGGCCGTGGTGAACGCGCTGTGGCAGGGCGGTGCCAAGGGCATCAAGGTCATGGACCAGCGGCTGATCTCCACCAGCGCGGTCCGCTGCGTGGGCAACACCCTGATTCTCCAGGGCAGGGTCTACTCACCGCCGTACAAGATCCAGGCGGTCGGTGATCCGGAGCGGCTGAAGGAGACGCTGGCGGCGTCGCCGGCGATCCAGAACTACATGGTGTACGTCAACGTCTACGGGCTCGGCTGGAAGGTCGAGGAGGACGGGCGGGCGACGCTGCCCGGCTACTCGGGCACGGCGGACCTGCACTACGCCCGGCCTGTGGAGTGAGGCCGTTCCGGAGGGCCCCGCGCCGCTAGTCTGGTGCGGTGCGGCGTGCGTCTGGCGTCGTGGTGCGACGGAAGGGACGGCATGTACGGCTGGATCTGGCGGCATCTGCCGGGGAACGCGTGGGCGAGGGCAGTGCTCTCGCTCGTGCTGGTCGTGGCCGTGGTCTACGTCCTCTTCCAGTACGTCTTCCCGTGGGCCGAACCGCTGCTTCCCTTCAACGATGTGACGGTGGACAACCAGTGAGCGCGCGCATCCTCGTCGTCGACAACTACGACAGCTTCGTCTTCAACCTGGTCCAGTACCTGTACCAGCTGGGCGCCGAGTGCGAGGTGCTGCGCAACGACGAGGTGTCGACGGCGCACGCCCAGGACGGTTTCCACGGCGTGCTGCTCTCTCCGGGGCCGGGTGCGCCGGAGCAGGCGGGCGTCTGCGTCGACATGGTCCGGCACTGCGCCGCCACGGGTGTCCCGGTCTTCGGCGTCTGCCTCGGCATGCAGTCGATGCAGGTGGCGTACGGCGGTGTGGTGGACCGGGCGCCGGAGCTGCTGCACGGCAAGACCTCGCCGGTCGAGCACACGGGCACGGGCGTCTTCGCGGGTCTGCCCTCCCCCTTCACCGCCACCCGGTACCACTCGCTGGCGGCGGAGCCGGGCACGGTGCCGGCCGAGCTGGAGGTGACGGCCCGCACCCACGACGGCATCGTGATGGGCCTGCGCCACCGTGAACTGCCCGTCGAGGGCGTGCAGTTCCATCCGGAGTCGGTGCTGACCGAGCACGGGCACCGGATGCTGGCCAACTGGCTGGTGGAGTGCGGCGACCAGGACGCGGTGGCGAGGTCGGCGGGGCTCGCCCCGGTGGTGGGCAGGGCCACGGCGTGACCGCCCTGCGCCCCGAGCGCGAATCCGGCACGGCCGGTGACCAGGGATCCTCGTACGGGCGGCCGTACGAGGATTCCGGTGCGTTCGGGGGCGGGTGGCAGGAGGACTTCACCTCGGCGGGTCCCACGGGTCCCGTCGGCCCCGTCGGTCGGGTCGACGACGAGACGGTGGCGCTGCGGATCGCCGAGCCGCCGCCGGAGCGGACGGCCGGGACCCCGACCGGCGGCCGCGCGGCCCGCAGGAAGGCCGCGAAACGGCGTCACGGGCGCCGTGGAGCGCCGCGCGGGGCGCCGGGGGACTCCGAGTCGGCCGAGGAGCCGAAAGCGCCGCTGTCGCGCGTGGAGGCCCGCCGTCAGGCCCGGGCCCGCAAGCCCGGCGCCGCGGTGATCGCCAGCCGGGCGATCGGTGAGGTCTTCATCACCACCGGCGTGCTGATGCTGCTGTTCGTCACGTACCAGCTGTGGTGGACGAACGTGCGGGCGAACGCGCAGGCGGACAAGGCGGCCAGCAACCTCCAGGACGACTGGGCGAGCGGCAAGCGCAACCCGGGGACCTTCGAGCCGGGCCAGGGCTTCGCGCTGCTGCACATCCCCGATCTGGACGTCGTGGTGCCGGTCGCCGAGGGCATCGACAGCAAGAAGGTGCTGGACCGCGGCATGGTCGGGCACTACGCGGAGGACGCGCTGAAGACGGCGATGCCGGACGCGAAGACGGGCAACTTCGGACTGGCGGGGCACCGCAACACGCACGGCGAACCCTTCCGGTACATCAACAGGCTCAAGCCGGGCGATCCGATCGTCGTGGAGACGCAGGACAAGTACTTCGTCTACAAGATGGCGTCGATCCTGCCGGTGACGTCGCCGAGCAACGTCAGCGTGCTGGACCCGGTCCCGAAGCAGTCGGGCTTCAAGGAGCCCGGCCGCTACATCACGCTGACGACCTGCACGCCGGAGTTCACCAGCAAGTACCGCATGATCGTCTGGGGCAAGATGGTCGAGGAACGGCCGCGCAGCAAGGGCAAGCCGGATGCGCTCGTCAGTTAAGGGCGGATGACCAGTGGCAGCGACCACCGACACGGAGCAGCAGGAGCACGCCGCGGCGCGCGGGAGCGGGCGGGGCCCCGGGCGGGGTCCCGGACGGATCGTCGCGCGGGCCGTGAGCGTCTTCGGTGAACTCCTCATCACCGCGGGCCTGGTGCTGGGCCTGTTCGTCGTCTACTCCCTGTGGTGGACGAACGTGGTCGCCGACCGCGCGGCGGACAGGCAGGCCGACAAGGTCCGCGACAACTGGGCCGAGGACCGGGTCGGTCCGGACGGTCCCGGGGCGCTGGACACCAGGGCGGGGATCGGCTTCCTGCACGTCCCGGCGATGGGCAAGGGCGACATCCTGGTGGAGAAGGGCACGTCGATGAAGATCCTCAACGACGGCGTGGCCGGCTACTACACGGACCCGGTGAAGGCGACGCTGCCCGCCTCCGGCAAGGAGGGCAACTTCTCGCTCGCGGCCCACCGCGACGGGCACGGGGCGAAGTTCCACAAGATCGACAAGATCGAGGAGGGCGACCCGATCGTCTTCGAGACGAAGGACACCTGGTACGTCTACAAGACCTACGCCGTCCTTCGCGAGACCTCGAAGTTCAACGTCAAGGTCCTCGACGCGGTCCCCCGGGAGTCCGGCAAGAAGAAGCCCGGCCACTACATCACCCTGACCACCTGCACCCCGGTGTACACGAGCAAGTACCGGTACGTGGTCTGGGGCGAACTGGTCCGCACGGAGAAGGTGGACGGGGACAGGACGCCGCCGACGGAGCTGCGGTGACTGACCTCCTTGCGGGAGGTCAGTCACCTAGCATGGCGGAGGACCGAAGCCGCAACTCTCTCTTGCGACTTCGGGCCTCTTGCCGTTTCGCCTACTGGAGTGCCTTGAGCAGCACTCCGGCGCTCCAGGCTTCCAGTTCGTCGCGGTTCACGGTGATGACTCCGCTGAGTTTGGCGATCGCCTCCGATTCGTGGCTGAAGTTGGAGGTGGCGACGAACAGGGCGACGTCCACCTGGTCAATGGCGCGTGCCGCGCCCGCGAACTTCTGCATGTCCGCGCTGGGTACGGTCCAGCGGCCGGACCTGTTCTTGCACTGGACGGCGACGGTGCGTCCATCGGCGGTGCGGCCGGTGATGTCGATGCCGCGGTCGATGCCGCGGTCGATGCGGGCCTGCCGCACGACGACGTCGACGCAGCCGTCTCGGCGCAGCAGGTCGGCGACATGGTGCTCGAACGCCCGCCAGGTCATCGCCCTGAGTTTCGACCTGACATCGTCGGCAGGGGTGTCTCCTTCCAGGGTGGCGAGGCGCTTGTGGTGCCAGCACAGCTTGCGCTCGACGTTCTCGATGTCCCCGCGGAGTTCGATGAGCTCGCGGCGGTGTTCGCCGGATGTGGCGATCAGGGCGTTGAACATCGGTACGACGGTCCGGCCGAGGATGTGGGTGATGCGCTGGTCGATGTGGGCGTCGAGGGCGGCGGGGGCTGTCGGGGCCGGGTTGTCCACAGGCTGTGTGCGCGCCAGGTACTCCATGTCCAGGAGGTAGACACGCACCTGGCGAGCGACTTCGCTGTCGCGGAGCAGCATGGCGATGTTGAGTACGGCTCGCCTGGAGTAGATGGTGAGGCTCCGGCGGGCCTGTGGATAACTGGCCAGCGAGAGTGACATGTTGTCACTCTCGAATTCCCGCAGGTCAGCGCCTCGGAGCACGGTCATTCCGTTGGCTTCGAGTTCCTCACGGTGGCGCTTGGTCAGCTGTCGGACGGCTTCGGCGGTGACTTGGAAGTACGCCGCCACCATCGCCGTAGTCACGTGCAACCCGTCCGGCAGCAGGGACAGTGCCTTCACGCGGTCGAGTACGTCCGTTCGTTCTAGGACACCGCTGCGTAGTGTCGGTGATTCCAGTAGAGCCGTCTCGTTGATCATTGCCCGGCCTTCCCTCTTGGGATGATGTGGTCAACCGGACTTAACGAGTTGTGACATATGAAGACACGTTCGATGCTGTCGCGCTCCCGGCCCGAGCGGCTCGCCTACCTGGGCGGGCTGGCGGTGATGGGCATCGCGCTGCTGTTCCTGCTCGGCGCTGTCGGCACCGTCGTGGCCGTCGTGGTGGTGATGCTGTGCGTGGGGATGGTCGCCGGGGGCCGCGGTAGCGTCCGGGCCGTCCGTGAGGGCGGGTGGGCGCGGCCCCGTACCTGGCTGTCGCTGGGTGTGGCCGGTGTCTCGACCGGTGTGGCCGGTTTCGCTGTCGCCTACCTGACCGGGGTTCTCTCCGGAGGGCTCGACGTCGGGGAGGCGTGTGTCCACGGTCACGGTGTCCGCTACGACGAGGCCTACCGGGCGGCGCACGCGGAGGAGTTCGACCGCTGGTTCCCGCTGCGCAGCAAGTGCAACGAGAACTTCGACCTCGTTCCCGCCTGGGTGAACCCGGCCATCGTGTTCTTCGTGCTGCTGGCGGTGGCCGGTGTGGTATGTCTCGTCGTCGCGGTGGTGACCGCGGTGAGGACGGCAGAGCCCCGGTCCCTCCGCTGAGGGGCCGGGGCTCCAGTCGTTCGTTCGTGCGGGTGGGTCAGTCGTCGCCGCCAAGGCCGGCGATGACGCCGCCGTTGTCGTTACCGCCCCTGTTGCCGTTGCCGCCGATGGTGGTGAGGGTGATCGGCGTGGCGGCGGGGTCGTCGACCTCGGTGCCGGCCGGCGGGTTCTGCTGTATCACCACGGCGTTGCCGTCGTTGGGGCCGGTGACCTGGATGTTGGTGAAGCCGGCCTGCTGGAGGGTCTGCTGGGCCTGGGGCAGCGGGGTGCCGAGCTTGATCTCCGGCACCTTCGTCTTCTCCTTCTCCACGGCCTTGCCGACGACGATCGTGACCTTGGAGCCCTTGTCGACCTGCTGGTTCGCCGAAGGTGTGGTGGAGATCACCTTGTCGACCTGGTTCGGGTCGTTCGTCGGCTGGTCGGTGCAGGTGGCTTCCAGGTCGTTGTTCTGCATCTGGGCCTTGGCCTCGTCGCAGCTGCGGCCGACGACGTCCGGGACCGTGGCCTTCGCCTCGGCCTTGGCGACCTCCAGGGTCACCGTGGAGCCCTTCTCCAGCTCGCTGCCCGGGTCCGGGTCCTGGCTGAGGACCGTGCCCTCGTCCTGGGAGGACTCGGTCTGCTTGGTCTCGACCTCGAAGCCCTTGCTCTCCAGCCGCTGCTTGGCCTCGTCGACGTTCTTGTCGATGACGTTCGGCACGGCGACCTTCGGGGCGCCGGTCGAGACCACCAGGTTGACGGTGGACTGCTTGTCGACCGAGGTCCCCTGCTTGGGGTCCTGGTCGCAGATGTTGCCCTTTTTCTGGTCCTCGCAGGGCTTCTGTTCGACCGACCCCAGCTCCAAGTCGGAGTTGCTGAGCAGCTTCTTGGCGTCGCCCTGCGTCTGACCGATCAGGTTGGGTACCGCGACCGTGTCGTTGCTGGGTCCGCCGTCGCCGCTGAACGCGTACTTGCCGATCAGGATCGCGCCGACGAGGACGAGGACGCCCGCCAGGACCAGGAAGATCGTGGACGTGTTCGACTTGCGCGCCTGCTGCCGGCGCCGGTCGGGGCGGTCGTCGTAGCCGTAGCCGCCGTCGTCCGGGTTCATGGGCGGCAGCATGGTCGTGGCGCCGCCGCCCCCGTCCGAGCGCAGCGCGGTGGTCGGCTGGTCGTCGGGGTAGGCGCCGTAGCCCCCCGCGGCCATGGCGCCCATCGCGGCGGTCGCGGCGACGGGCTGGCCGTCGAGGCAGGCCTCGATGTCGGCCCGCATCTCGTCGGCCGACTGGTAGCGGTAGTCGGGGTCCTTGACCAGTGCCTTCAGCACGATCGCGTCCATCTCGGGCGTGATCTCGGGGTCGAAGACGCTCGGCGCCTGCGGTTCCTCACGCACGTGCTGGTACGCGACGGCGACCGGGGAGTCGCCGACGAAGGGCGGCCGCACGGTCAGCAGCTCGTAGAGCAGACAGCCGCTGGAGTACAGGTCGGACCGCGCGTCGACCTGCTCGCCCTTGGCCTGCTCCGGGGAGAGGTACTGGGCGGTGCCGATCACCGCGGCCGTCTGGGTCATGGTCATGCCGGAGTCGCCCATCGCGCGGGCGATGCCGAAGTCCATGACCTTGACCTGGCCGTTGCGCGTGAGCATGACGTTGGCGGGCTTGATGTCGCGGTGGACGATGCCGGCCCGGTGCGAGTACTCCAGCGCCTGGAGGATGCCGATGGTCATCTCCAGGGTCCGCTCCGGCAGCAGCTTGCGGCCGGAGTGGAGCAGCTCACGCAGTGTGGAGCCGTCGACGTACTCCATGACGATGTACGGGATGGAGACCCCGTCGATGTAATCCTCGCCCGTGTCGTAGACCGCCACGATCGCGGGATGGTTGAGCGAGGCGGCCGACTGGGCCTCCCGGCGGAACCGGGCCTGGAAGGACGGATCGCGCGCGAGGTCCGCGCGCAGCGTCTTCACCGCCACCTGGCGTCCGAGCCGGGTGTCATGAGCGTGATAAACCTCCGCCATGCCACCACGGCCGAGCACCGGGCCCAGCTCGTACCGGCCGCCTAGGCGACGCGGCTCTTCCATAGCTACCTACCAGCCCTCTCCGTCGGTCCCGACCGGCATGCTTGTACGGTCGGAGGCTGCCGTCCGGCCTACGGTACCCGGCTCGCTCTGTGTGCCTTGGCCAAGCCTGGCAGCCGATACAGGACCGGTATCGCAACGTGCGCCGATGTGAAGGGGACGTGACCGGAGTCACGTCCCCTTCATGGTGTGGTCACTTCTTGCTGTCGATGACGGCCTCCATGACGTTCTTCGCGATCGGTGCCGCGAGGCCGCCGCCGGAGATGTCGTCGCGTACGGCGTTCTCGTCCTCGATCACCACGGCCACGGCGACCGGCGCGCTGCCGTCCTCGCCCTTGGCGTACGAGATGAACCAGGCGTAGGGGTTCTCCTTGTTGTCGACGCCGTGCTGTGCGGTACCGGTCTTGCCGCCCACGGTGACGCCGTCGATCCGCGCGTTGGTTCCCGTGCCGTCCTCGACGACGGTCTCCATCATGTCCTGGAGGATCTGGGCGTTGTCCGCGGAGAGCGGCTTGCTCATCTCCTCGGGGTCCGTCTTCTCGATGGTGTCGAGGTTCGGGGCCTGGAGTTCGTCGACCATGTACGGCTTCATCAGGGTGCCGTTGTTGGCGATCGCCGAGGTGACCATGGCCATCTGCAGCGGGGTCGCGGCGGTGTTGAACTGGCCGATGGAGGAGAGCGCGACCTCGGAGGGCGCCATGTCGCCGGAGAAGACGGAGGCGTTGGAGCGGACGGGGACGAACTGCTCCTCGTTGAAGCCGAACTTCTCGGCCGTCTCCAGCATGTCCTCGTTGCCGAGGTCGGAGCCGACCTTGCCGAAGACGGTGTTGCAGGACACGCGCAGGGCCTCGCGGAGGGTGGCGTTCTCGCAGGGGAGGTCGCCCTCGTTGGGCAGCTCGGTGGTGGTGCCCGGCATCGTCCAGGGCAGGGGGGAGTCGGTCTTCTCGTCCGCCGAGTCGTACAGGCCGTGCTCCAGGGCGGCCGCCGCGGTGAGCACCTTGAAGGTGGAGCCGGGCGGGTAGACCTCGCGCAGCGCGCGGTTGAGCATCGGGTCGTCGGGGTTGTTCTTCTTCTGGAGCTTGTTCCAGGCCTCGCCGGCCGCCTCGTTGCTGCCGGCGATCGAGGTGGGGTCGTACGACGGGTAGGAGGCCATCGACAGGATCTTGCCGGTGGACGGTTCGAGCGCGACGACGGCGCCCTTGGCGCCCTGCTTCTTCAGACCGTCGTAGGCGGCCTTCTGGGCGGCGCTGTCGAGGGTGGTGACGACGTTGCCGCCCTCGCGCTTCCTGCCCGTGATCATGTCGAGGGTGTTGCGGAAGAAGAGCCGGTCGTCGTTGCCCGTGAGGATGCCGTCGTCGATTGCCTCGACCTGGGTGGCGCCGTAGGCCTGGGAGACGTACCCGGTGGCGGGCGCCCACATGGCGCCGTCCTTGTAGGTCCGCTTGTACTTGAAGTCGCCCCTGGTGGTGGCGTGTCCGGTGATGGCCTTGCCGTCGACGATGATGTCGCCGCGGGGGCTGGCGTACCGCTCGATGGCGACCCGGCGGTTGTGCTCGTCCTCCTTGAGGTCGTCGGCCTGGACGTACTGGAGCCAGTTGTCCCGGATGAGCAGGGTGAGGACGAGGAGGCCGCAGAAGATCGCGATCCGGCGCAGGGGCTTGTTCACGGTCGGACCACCTGGGTCATCTCGGCGTCGGGGCTGGCGGGAGCGGCGGGTGCCGGTCTGCGCGCGGTGTCGCTGATGCGCAGCAGGATGCCGATCAGTGCCCAGTTGGCGATGACGGAGGAACCACCGTAGGCCAGGAAGGGCATGGTCATACCCGTGAGCGGGATGAGGCCCATGACACCGCCGGCGACGACGAAGACCTGGAGGGCGAAGGCGCCGGAGAGGCCGATGGCGAGGAGCTTGCCGAAGGGGTCCCGGGCGGCGAGGGAGGTGCGGACGCCGCGCTCGACGATCAAGGCGTAGAGCAGGAGCAGCGCCATGAGGCCGGCCAGGCCCAGTTCCTCGCCGAAGGTGGCGAGGATGAAGTCGGAGTTGGCGGCGAAGCGGATCAGCTCGGAGTGGCCCTGGCCCCAGCCGGTGCCGAGGGTGCCGCCGGAGCCGAAGGCCCACAGGGCCTGCATGGCCTGCTCGGAGTGGCCGACCTGGCCGGCGCGGGAGAGCGTGTACTCGCGCATCGGGTCGAGCCAGGCGTCCACGCGCTGCTGGATGTGGGGTTCGAAGCTGGCGACGCCGACGGCGCCGACGGCGGACATCATCAGGCCGAAGACGATCCAGCTGGTCCGCTCGGTGGCGACGTACAGCATGATCACGAACATGCCGAAGAACAGCAGCGAGGTGCCGAGGTCGGTCTCGAAGACGAGGATGAGGATCGAGACCATCCAGACGACCAGGATGGGGCCGAGGTCGCGGCCGCGGGGCAGGTAGAGGCCCATGAAGCGGCGGCTGGCCAGCGCGAGGGCGTCGCGCTTCACCATCAGGTAGCCGGCGAAGAAGATCGCTAGGACGATCTTGGCGAACTCGCCGGGCTGGATCGAGAAGGAGCCGACCTGGATCCAGATCTTGGCGCCGTAGATGTTCTTGCCGAGGCCCGGTACGAGCGGGAGCAGCAGCAGGAACAGGGCGGTGACCATGGAGATGTAGGTGTAGCGCTGCAGGACGCGGTGGTCCTTGAGGAAGATCATGACCGCGACGAACAGGGCGATGCCCAGCGCGGTGTACATCAGCTGGCGGGGTGCGGCGGTGCCGGCCTGCTGGATGTCCTGGAGGAGTTCGGACTGGTCCAGGCGCCAGATGGCGACGAGGCCGAGGCCGTTGAGCAGGGTGGCAAGCGGCAGCAGCAGCGGGTCCGAGTACGGCGCGAACTTGCGTACGACGATGTGCCCGACGCCGGCCAGCAGGCCGAGGCCGAGGCCGTAGCTCAGCAGGCCGGCGGGCACCTCGTCGTTGATGGCCAGACCCACGTTGGCGTAGGCGAAGACCGGGATGAGGACGGCGAACACGAGCAGAGCCAGCTCGGTGTTGCGCCGGCTCGGGGCGCCGATGGCGCCGATCGTGGACGTGTGGTGCGTCGTCGAGTTGGTAGAACTGCTCATCGTGTGACGGGGCCTCTCACGGCTTGCCTACTGCTTACCGCACAGCGAGACGACCTTCTGCTCTTCCTCCGAGAGGGTCGGGCCGGAACCTGGGGTGGGTGCGGTCGGGGACTGGGACGACTCGGGTGCCTTCTGCGACTCCGACGCGTTCGGCGACGGGGTGGGTGTCGGTGAGGCCTTGGACGTGAAGGAGGCGGGGGTGGTTCCCGTGGTGCCGCCGGCCTCGCCCTCGCCCGTCTTGGCGTTCTTCTCGGTCTCCGCGGTGCGCCGGTCGGCCTGCTTCTCGCAGGCGGAGGCCTGCACCGCCAGCTCCTCGATCTTCGCCCGGGCGTCGGCCAGATCGCCTTCGGCGATGGTGGCCTCGACGAGTTTCTGCTGGTAGGGCGGCAGGTACTTGAGTTCGATCTCAGGGTGGTCCTTCTGGACCTTCGAGAGCGAGACCCAGGCGAGGTCCTGGCTGATGCCGCGGTACAGGGCGACGTGGTCGTCGTTGCTGCCGACGTAGTACTGGGTCTGGGTCCAGCGCCAGCCGCCGTACGTGCCGCCGCCGATGACGGCGAGGGCGAGCACCGTGTAGAGGGATCTCTTCAGCCACCTGCGGCCCTTGCGGGGCTTGACGAAGTCGTCGGTGCCGTAGTCGTCGAAGCCGCCGGCCGGGACGTACCCGGTGGTGTCGCCGCTGCCGGGCGGGCCGAACTCTCCGCCCCCGCCGTGCTGTCCGCCCTGGCGGCCGAGGCCGGCGGCGCGGCCGGCCGGGGTCTGCATGATGCCGTTGTCGCCCATCTGGGCCTGGTTCTCGGCGACGGCGCCGACGACCACGGGGGTGTCGGAGAGCTGCCCGGCGAGGGTGTCGCCGGTGTCGAGGTCGAGGACGTCGGCGACGATGACGGTGATGTTGTCGGGGCCGCCGCCGCGCAGGGCGAGCTGGATCAGCTCCTGGACGGTCTCCTGGGGGCCCTGGTAGCTGGCGAGGGTGTCCTCCATCGTCTGGTGGGAGACGACGCCGGAGAGCCCGTCGGAGCAGATGAGGTAGCGGTCGCCGGCCCGCACCTCGCGGATGGACAGGTCGGGTTCGACGTGGTCGCCGCTGCCGAGGGCGCGCATCAGCAGGGAGCGCTGCGGGTGGGTGCCCGCCTCCTCCTCGGTGATCCGTCCCTCGTCGACGAGGCGCTGCACCCAGGTGTGGTCCTGCGTGATCTGCGTGAGGACGCCGTCGCGCAGCAGGTAGGCCCGGGAGTCGCCGACGTGCACCATGCCGAGGCGCTGGCCGGTCCACAGCAGCGCGGTCAGCGTGGTGCCCATGCCCTCCAGGGCGGGGTCCTCCTCGACCATCTGCCGCAGCTGGTCGTTGGCGCGCTGCACGGCGGCGCCGAGGGAGGTGAGGACGTCGGAGCCGGGCACGTCGTCGTCGAGGGCGACGATGGTGGAGATCACCTCGGAGGAGGCGACCTCACCGGCGGCCTGGCCGCCCATGCCGTCGGCGATGGCGAGCAGGCGCGGACCGGCGTAGCCGGAGTCCTCGTTGCCCTCCCGGATCATGCCCTTGTGCGATCCGGCGGCGAAGCGCAGTGACAGACTCATGCGCACCTCGCCCGTCGGCTCCGGGTACAGCCGGTCGTGTCGAGCCACACTGCCCACCCTCCGGTCGGGAGCGCGCCGGGGCCCGGGGTGCCGGCCGCCGCCGCGTGCTCGCTCCGCTCGCGCTCTTTCATTGGTGTAGCACTACTTCCGCAGCTCGATGACGGTCTTGCCGATGCGGATCGGCGAACCCGGCCCGATCGGTGTCGGCGTCGTCAGCCGGGACCGGTCCAGGTAGGTGCCGTTGGTGGAGCCAAGGTCCTCGACGATCCACTGCCCGTTCTGGTCCGGGTAGATCCTGGCATGGCGGCTGGAGGCGTAGTCGTCGTCCAGCACGATCGTCGAGTCGTGTGCCCGGCCGAGCGTGATGGTCTGGCCCTGGAGGGCAACGGTGGTGCCGGTGAGGGTGCCCTCCGTCACAACCAGCTTGGTGGGCGCGCCTCGGCGGCCGCGGCCGCCGCCGGACTGCTGGCGCGGCGGCGGTGGCGCCTGGTTCTGGCGCGCGGCGGCCTGCTGCGGTCGGGCGGCTTCGCGCCGCGCTCCGCGCTGGGTCACCCGCGTACCGAACAGGTCGCTACGGATGACCTGCACGGCCACGATCACGAACAGCCACAGTACGGCGAGAAAACCCAGCCGCATGACCGTGAGGGTCAGCTCTGACATTGCCCCCGGATCACCCTTCGGCTTGCCTGTAGATAACGGTGGTGCTGCCCACGACGACGCGGGAGCCGTCGCGGAGCGTAGCGCGGGTTGTGTGCTGGCCGTCCACCACGATGCCGTTGGTGGACCCGAGGTCCTGGATCGTCGAGGGCGTTCCGGTCCGGATCTCGCAGTGCCGGCGGGAGACGCCGGGGTCGTCGATCCGCACGTCGGCCTCGGTGCTGCGGCCGAGGACCAGGGTCCCTCGGGAGATCTGGTGGCGGTTGCCGTTGATCTCGATCCAGTGGCGGGTGCTTCCGCCGGACGCGGGTGCGGCCGGTGGCTGCTGGCCGCCCGCGGGCTGCGGGTAGCCGTAGCCGCCGGGGCCTGAGCCGGGCGGCGGCGCGGACGGCATGGGCGGGGCGCCGGCGGGTGCGGCGGCCGGCGGGTAGCCGTAGCCACCGCCCGGGCCGCCGGGCCGTCCTCCGGGCGCCGGGGGAGCGGCGGGGGCCGCCGGGGCCGGGCCGCCGCCCTGGTGGCTGCTGGAGGAGGCGAGCGTACGGCTGCGCACCCGGTACAGGCCGGTGTCGAGGTCGTCCGCCTTCTCCAGGTGGACCTTGATCGGTCCCATGAAGGTGTAGCGCTGCTGCTTGGCGTAGTCGCGGACCATGCCGGCCAGCTCGTCGCCGAGCTGGCCCGAGTAGGGGCTGAGCCGCTCGAAGTCGGGCGTGCTCAGCTCCACGATGAAGTCATTGGGTACGACGGTGCGGTCGCGGTTCCAGATGGTCGCGTTGTTGTCGCATTCGCGCTGGAGCGCTCCCGCGATCTCCACGGGCTGCACCTCGGACTTGAACACCTTCGCGAAGGTGCCGTTGACCAGACCTTCGAGACGCTGCTCGAACTTCTTCAGGACTCCCATGGGGCACCTCCTCCGTCGCTGCCGTCCTGTCCACTGCCTTGCGTACTGCTGCCGTGCGTACTGCTGCCGTGCGTACTGCCGGTGTGCGCACCGCTCGTCCGTGCACTGTCCACCTGGTACTGCTTACTGATCGTATCCACGCGCCGCTCGATCGGCTGGTTCCCCCTGTCGGCCCGGTCGACGGGTGTCGACGCCTCTCGGAGTTCCCGCTGCAGCTCCCCTTCGAACTCCCGGGGCCCTCGGGATGCGCTCCCGCGGGTACTCATGCCCAGGATCGTAGAGGCGGCCGCAGACCAGTGTCCCGCACCTGACTGTGGACCCCTACCGGCTCCTGGGGAGACGAGCCGTACCGGTACGAGGTTGATACGTGAACGGCTACGGGTCGATACGAGTGCCCGGGAGCGGGGCGGGCGCCCTGCTCCCGGGCCTAAAGGGATGTGAGTCCACCCGTTTCAGCGTGCTAATGTTCTGGTGTCGGAAGGGGCCAGGCCGCAAGCAAAGGCACCGCAAGGCACCGGAAGACACACCCAATGCGCGGGTGGCGGAATAGGCAGACGCGCTGGATTCAGGTTCCAGTGCCCGAAAGGGCGTGGGGGTTCAACTCCCCCCTCGCGCACCAGCCGGAAGCCCCCCAGGTCTCGGACCTGGGGGGCTTCCGCATGCCCGGACGCGGGACGCGGCCAGTGGTCCGCGAACGGCCTGCTGTGAGGAAGGTCTCAGGACTCGGGGCGCCACAGGGCCGGCACGTTGGGCGGCTCCCAGCCCGTCGTCGCGGTGTGCCCCTGGAGGCAGCGGTAGGCGCGGCCGCCGTACGTCACGCGGTCGCCCGCGGCGTAGGAGCGGCCGGGCGCCCAGGTGCCGTTCGGCGGGTCGGTGGGCGGGTCGGTGGGGTCGGGGCCCGGACCGCCGTCCACGTCCAGGACGAAGTCGAAGGTGGCCTCCCTGCCGCCGCCCCCGGCGCGGACGTTCATCAGCAGCTCCGGGTCGAAGAGCGCGTCCGTGGCGTTGCGGGGTTCGCCGGGGAAGTAGAGCTGGGTGGTCAGCACGGGTTGGCCGGGTGCCTGCGCCTTGACGTGGAGGTGCCGGGTGCGGCCCGGGTAGAGGCCCGGGACGATCGTGCGCAGGGTGAAGGCGCCGGTGGCGTCGGTGAACTGGTGGCCGCGGAAGGCGTATCCGGCCATGTCGTAGGCGCCGGCGTTGTCCGCCTGCCAGAAGTCGAGGAGCACACCGGGCAGCGGGGCGCAGTTCCGTCCGAAGACGTAGCCGGCGACGGTCAGCGGGGTGCCGACGGTGCCGGGCGTCACCAGGCTGGTGCGCCGCGGGGAGTTCGGCTTGAAGTACGGGCCCTCCATCTGGTCGGGCGTCGGGTCGTCGCCGTCGTCGCAGTAGGGGGTCGGCGTCAGCGTGCGGCCGGTGGCGGAGCGGGCGGCGTCCCGGGCGAGCGCGATACCGCCGGTGGCGAGCAGCGGGACAGCGGCGCCGGCGGCGACCGCGGCCCTGAGGAGTGCCTTGCGGCTGAGGGCACGGTCGGTGCCGGTGCCGGTGCCGGTGCCGGTGCCGGTGGCGGTGCCGGTGGCGGTGGCGGGGGTCTCGGGGGGCGTGGGGGTGTCGGGGGTCATGGCGGTTCCTCGGTCTCCTCGGTGGGTGGTCCCCGGGGAAGCCGGACGGGAGGTGCGACATCCGGGACGTCGGGGACCGGGGGCAGGGAGCGCTGGAAACCGTAGACGCGCCGTCGGGGCCTCGGGCACCTCCTGTTCCGCCCTCTGCCCGGCGTTATGCGGGCGGCGGGCCGGAGCGCGTGTACGGGCGGTTCGGCCGGAGGTACGGTCGTGGCGCGCATCGGCACGCGTGATGAGTCGCACACATGCGCGGACACGCGTGCGCTCCACGGGTGCGACGCACGGCACGGACGAGTACGGGGAAGGCGGCCGGGATGAACGGGGCGACGGCGGGGGCGGTCACGGAGGCGGCGAACGGGGTGGTGCCGGGGGCGCGCGCGGACGCGGAGGGGCCAGGCGGGGGCGTGCGGGTGCCGGCCGTGCCGGGGTTCGCGCGGTGGCCCGCGGGGGGTTCGCCGAAGGCGGAGGGCAAGGCCCTGCGCACCCGCGTCCCGCGCTCCGCGCACGCCGCGCTCGACCTGGACGCCGACCGCCCGGACGTGCTCGCCGCGGTCGAGGAGTCGAACCGGGGCCGGATCCCCGGGCTCGCCCCGCTGCGTGCCGGGCGGATGGCGGCCACGCCGTTCGCCTTCCTGCGCGGGTCGGCGGGCCTGATGGCGTACGACCTGGCGCGTACGCCGATGACCGGGATCGGCGCCCAGATCTGCGGCGACGCGCACGCGGCGAACTTCGGTCTCTACGGTGACGCCCGCGGCGGCCTGGTCATCGACCTCAACGACTTCGACGAGACGGTCCACGGCCCCTGGGAGTGGGACCTCAAGCGGCTCGCCGCGTCGCTCGTCCTCGCGGGCCGGGAGGCCGGCGCCGACGAGAACACCTGCCGCGAGGCCGCCCACGGCGCGGCGGGTGCCTACCGGCGCACCATGCGGCTGCTGGCCAAGCTTCCGGCGCTGGACGCCTGGAACGCCATCGCGGACGAGGAACTCGTCTCCCACACCGACGCCCACGACCTGCTCGGCACCCTGGAGCGGGTGGCCGAGAAGGCGCGGGCCAACACCAGCGGGCGCTTCGCGGCCAAGTCGACCGAGGCCACCGAGGACGGCGGGCGGCGCTTCGTGGAGGCGCCGCCGGTGCTGCGCCGGGTGACGGACGCGGAGGCGGCGACGGTCGCGGCCGCGCTGGAGCCGTACCTGGCCACGCTCTCCGAGGACCGGCTGCCGCTGCTGGCCAGGTACGCGGTGCACGACGTCGCGTTCCGCGTCGTGGGCACCGGCAGCGTGGGCACGCGGTCGTACGTCGCGCTGCTCCTGGACCACCGGGGCGAACCGCTCGTCCTCCAGGTCAAGGAGGCCCGGCCGTCCGCGCTGCTGCCCCACCTGGCGACGGCCGGCTTCGACGCCCCCGGGACCGGGCACGAGGGCCGCCGGGTGGTCATGGGACAGAAGCGGATGCAGGTGGTCAGCGACATCCTGCTGGGCTGGACGACGGTCGACGGGCGGCCGTTCCAGGTGCGGCAGTTCCGCAACCGCAAGGGCAGCGTCGACGCCACGGCCCTGGCCGCCGGCCAGCTGGACGACTACGGCCGCATGACCGGCGCCCTGCTGGCCCGCGCCCACGCGCACAGCGCCGACCCGCGGACCGTCGCCGGCTACTGCGGCAAGAACGAGGAGCTGGACGAGGCGGTGGCCGCCTTCGCCGTGGCCTACGCCGACCGCACGGAGGCGGACCACGCGGAACTGGCCGCCGCGGTACGGAGCGGGCGGGTGGCGGCGGAGCTGGGGGTGTGAGGGCGCCCGTCGCGCCCGGCGGGGCGGACTTCGTCGTGGCCTAGGCTGGACGGGTGACGACGCCGGAAGCTGAGCCCGAGCAGGGGGGTGCGCCGCGTCCCGAGGAACGGCTGGAACAGGCCGTACGGGCCGCCGAGCAGGCACTCATCGAGTACGAGATCGCGCTGGAGACCTTCCGGGTGGAGGTCGAGAACTTCTCGCGGCTGCACGAACAGCGGCTCGGCCCGGTGTACGCGCGCCTGGAGGAGCTGGAGGCGCGGATCCTGGAGGCCAGGGCGGCGCGCACCGGCGACGCCGGGGACCGGGAGCGGGCCGACGAGGCGCGGGCCCGGCTGATGCCGATCCCCGGGGTCGAGGAGCTGCTGAACGGCTGGATGGACGGGGACGGGCTGTTCCCGGAGGCCACGGCGATGCTCACGGACCGGGAGGTACGGCCCCCGCAGCGGGTGCGGCCGAGCGAGGAGGCCCGCAAGCTCTACCGCGAGCTGGCCCGCAAGGCCCACCCCGACCTGGCCCAGGAGGAGGACGAGCGGGTCAGGCGCGAGGAGTTCATCACCCGGGTCAACGCCGCCTACGCCCGCGGCGACGCGGCTCAGCTGCGTGAGCTGGCCGAGGAGTGGGCCGCCGGGCCGGTGCCCGAGCGGCGCCCGAGCCGCGGCGAGGAGCTGTACGTCCGCCTGGAGTGGCTGGACCGGCGCAAGGAGATGCTGACGCTGCTCGCCAAGGAGCTGGAGGAGAGCGCGATCGGCGCCATGCTGCGGCTGGCCCCGGACGACCCCGACCGGCTGCTGGAGGAGATCGCCGAGCAGCTCGCGGCGCAGGTGCGGGAGCGCGAGGCGGAGCTGGCGTCGGCGCTCGGGCGGGACTGAGCGGGACGGACCGGGACGGTGGCTCGGGTAGCGTCTGGGGCATGAGTTTCGGAGCTGGTGTGCCCACGGTCGGGGTCGGGGACCTCAAGGACGGCGACTTCCTGCTGGACGTCCGCGAGGACGACGAGTGGCAGGCGGGTCATGCCGCCGGGGCGCTGCACATTCCCCTCAGCGAGTTCGTGGCCCGGTACGGTGAGCTGGCCGAGGCCGCGCCGCAGGACGGCAGGATCCACGTGCTGTGCCGCGTCGGCGGGCGTTCGGCGCAGGTCACCATGTACCTGGTCCAGCAGGGCGCCGACGCCGTGAACGTCGACGGCGGCATGCAGGAGTGGGCCGCGGCCGGCCGGCCGGTCGTGGACGAGAAGGGCGAGCCGGGGCACGTTCTCTAGGCTGTCCCCGGATGTCCGCGGATGTGGTGACGGCCACGGTGCGGCCGCTCCGCCGGGGGGTGTGCGGGCGGCCGGTCCTGAGTACCGTTCCCGTTCGAACGTGGCCGGGCGGCCGGGCTGTGCCGCCCGGGCGCCCCGCGGTGCGCGGGCGGATGGACGGATCGGGACCGAACGGGGCGGAATGGAAGCGTACGACACAGGCTCGGACGCCCGGCAGGGGCGGGACGGGCAGGAGGACCCGGCCGGGTCCGACGGCGCGTCGGAACAGACGGACGGGCCGGTCGGGACCACCGGTGCCGCGGCGGCCGCGGCACCCCGCACCGGAGTCGCCGCGCTCTCCCCCCGCTACCAGGTCGGTGCCGTGGTCGCCCTCGCGGTCGTCGCGATCGCCGTATGTGCCCACATAGGCATGGTGTTCCTGCACGTGGCCCCGTCCAACACCCTCACCAAGCAGCACGGCGAGGCGGTGGACGAGTGGGTCTTCCCGGAGTTCGAACAGAACTGGAAGCTCTTCGCGCCCAACCCGCTGCAGCAGAACATCTCCGTCCAGGTCCGCGCCGACGTGAGCACGGCGGACGGCGCGATACGCACGACCGGCTGGTACGACCTGTCCGCGGAGGACGGCCGCGCCATCGACGGCAATCCGCTGCCGAGCCACACCCAGCAGAACGAACTCCGCCGGGCCTGGGACTTCTTCGTCTCCAGCCATGATTCCAACAACCGGCCGGTGGGCATGCGGGGCACCCTCTCCGAGACCTATCTGCGGCACATCGCGGTCCAGCGGCTGGACCGGAACGACGCCGCCGGACCGGGCGGGACCGTCGAGCGCGTCCAGTACCGGTCGCGGACCACCAACGTGGAGCCGCCGCCGTGGAGCGGTGAGAAGGTCTCCGACCGGCCGACCTACCGCGAGCTGCCCTGGTGGACGGTGCCGGGCGCGGCCAACGGCGGCGCGAAGGACGGGGGTGCCGCGTGAACGGCATCGCCCTCTCGGTCTCCCGCGGTATCGCCCGCGTCACCGGCGCCGCGCTCGGCCCGTACCAGACCGCCGTGATCCGCATCGGCTTCAGCGCCACCTGGCTGCTCTTCCTGCTGCGCGAACTCCCCCACCGGGGCGAGCTGTACGGCCCCGAGAGCCCCTGGAGCCACGACCTCGCCGAGCAACTGATCGCGGACAACGGCGCCTTTACCGCGCTGATGTGGTCCGACTCGGCTGCCTGGTTCGAGATCGTCTACGCGCTGGCCGTCCTGAGCAGCGTGCTGCTCCTGCTGGGCTGGCGCACCCGGACCATGTCCGTGCTGTTCATGGTCGGGGTGCTCTCGCTGCAGAACCGCAGCGTCTTCATGGGCGACGGCGGCGACAACGTCCTGCACCTGATGAGCATCTACCTGGTCCTCACCCGCTGCGGCCGGGTCTGGTCGCTGGACGCGCGCCGGGCGCGGCGCGGGGACGAGGCACGCGCGCGTGGAGAGCGTGTCCCGGACCGGGTCGGGCCGGTGCTGTGGTCCGTGTTCGGCTTCGTCCTGCTCACCGTGACGCTCGCGGGCGGGCTGGACGGCGACTGGTTCGTCCCCACGCTGCTGTGGGCGGTGTGGGTGGCGCTGGGCGTCGGCTGGGCCGTCGGGCGCGCGGCCGGGGGCAGTCAGCCGCGGATCCTGCTGGACGTGGTCACCGACATCGTGCACAACGGCGCGCTCTTCGTGATCATGGTCGAGGCCTGTCTGATCTACGCGACCGCCGGCTGGTACAAGATCCAGGGTTCGCGCTGGCAGGACGGAACGGCCGCCTACTACCCGCTGCACCTGGACTACTTCTCGCCCTGGCCCGAGCTGTCCGACGCCCTGGCCGGCAACGGCACCATGGTCATGCTCATCACCTACGGCACGGTCGCCGTGCAGGTGGCCTTCCCGTTCACGCTGTTCAACCGGCGGGTCAAGAACGTGCTGCTGGCTGCCATGATCACCGAGCACGCGGTGATCGCCGTGACGCTCGGGCTGCCGTTCTTCTCGCTGGCGATGATCGCCGCCGACGCGGTGTTCCTGCCGACCTCGTTCCTGCGCCGCCTGGGCGACGGGACGGCACGCGCGCGTGCGCGGCTGCTGGGCCGGCTGCCGGCCGGGTTCCCCGGCGGAGGCGGGAGCAGGGGCGGGGACGGCCGCGCGGCCACGGTGCCGGGCCCCCGGGCCGGAGCCGGCGAGGAGGGCCCCGAGGAGGGCCCCGACGGCGGCAAGGACTCCGAGCAGACCCACGTAGGCTTCAAGGCATGACCGAGCCCGACCCGTTGGCCGCCTGGCGCCGGCACGCCGGGCCGTGTGTGCTGCTGGACGGCTTCCACGCGCTCAAGCACGCGCTGCGTTTCGGCGCCCGGGTCCCGGTGGCCGTCACCACCGACCGCGCGGACGTCCTCGCCCTCGCCGACGAGCTGGCGCCCGACGTGCGCGACGCCCTGGACGGTCTGCTGACCGAGGTGCCGCACGAGGCGTACGCGTCGCTCGTCGCGCGGCCGCACCCCACCGCGGTGGCCGCCCTGGCGGTACGGCCCTCGCGGGCGGCCGGTCTGGAGGCGCTGGCGCGCAGGCCCCGCCGTGCCCCGGTGGTGGTGCTGGACCAGCCGCGCAACCTCGGCAACGCGGGTGCGGTGATCAGGCTGGCCGCCGGATTCGGGGCGACGGGGGTGGTCACCACCGGCACGCTCGACCCCTGGCACCCCACGGTGGTGCGGGGCGGGGCGGGGCTGCACTTCGCGACCGTCGTGGAGCGGCTGGAGGTGGCGGAGCTGCCGCCGGGGCCGCTGTTCGCGCTGGACCCCGAGGGCGCGGACATCCGCGGGCTGAAGGTGCCGGACGACGCGCTGCTCGCGTTCGGCTCCGAGCGCAGCGGGCTCTCGCGGGAGCTGCGCGCGCGGGCCGACCAGCTGGTGGCACTGCCGATGCGCCCCCAGGTCTCCAGCTACAACCTCGCGACCAGTGTGGCCATGACGCTGTACCACTGGAGCGCCACCGGGGGCGCACCACACGTGCCCTAGCTAGGCCGGCTGCCGGATCTCGATGACACGGAAGCGGTTGGCGACGAAGGCTCCGTCGCACAGGGCCGCGTTGGCCGCCGGGTTGCCGCCGGAGCCGTGGAAGTCGGAGAAGGCGGCCGTCTGGTTGACGTACACCCCGCCCGTGAGGTTGAGGGAGAGCTGGGCCGCCTCGTCCAGGCAGACCTCCGTCACGGCCTCCTCCACCTCCGCGTCGGTGGTGTACGCGCCCACCGTCATCGCGCCCTTCTCCCGGACGCTGTGCCGCAGCAGCTCCACGGCGTCGGCGGCGGAGTCGACGGCGACGGCGAAGGAGACCGGGCCGAAGCACTCGCTGGTGTAGACGGCCTCGTCGCCGCGCTTGGCGCCGTCCAGCTTGACGATCACCGGGGTGCGCACGACCGCGTCCGGGAAGTCCGGGTTGGTGATCTCACGGGAGGCCAGGGCGACCTCGCCGAGTCCGGCGGCGGCCTCCAGGCGGGCCTTGACGTCCGGGTTGACGATCGCGCCGAGCAGGGCGTTCGCGCGGGCGTCGTCGCCGAGGAGGCCGTCGACGGCGCGCGCCAGGTCGGCGGTCACCTCGTCGTAGGACTTGGGGCCCTGGTCGGTGCGGATGCCGTCGCGGGGGATGAGCAGGTTCTGCGGGGTGGTGCACATCTGGCCGCTGTAGAGGGACAGCGAGAAGGCCAGGTTGGCGAGCATGCCCTTGTAGTCGTCGGTGGACTCGACGATCACCGTGTTGACGCCGGCCTTCTCGGTGAAGACCTGCGCCTGGCCGGCGTTTGCCTCCAGCCAGTCGCCGAAGGCGGTGGAGCCGGTGTAGTCGATGATCCGGATCTCGGGCCGGGTCGCCAGGGTCTTGGCGATGCCCTCGCCGGGGCGCTCGGCGGCCAGCGCGACCAGGTTCGGGTCGAAGCCGGCCTCGGCGAGCACGTCGCGGGCGACCTGGACGGTGAGGGCGAGCGGCAGCACCGCGCGGGGGTGGGGCTTGACCAGGACCGCGTTGCCGGTGGCGAGGGAGGCGAACAGGCCCGAGTAGCCGTTCCACGTCGGGAAGGTGTTGCAGCCGATGACCAGGCCGATGCCCCGCGGTACCGGCGCGAAGCGCTTGGTGAGCGCGAGCGGGTCGCGCTTGCCCTGGGGCTTCGTCCACTCCGCCGTGTCGGGGGTGCGGGCCTGCTCCACGTACGCGTAGGCCACGGCCTCCATGCCGCGGTCCTGGGCGTGCGGGCCACCCGCCTGGAAGGCCATCATGAAGGCCTGTCCGGAGGTGTGCATGACCGCCTGCGCGAACTCCATGGTCCGCTCGCCGATCCGCCGGAGGATCTCCAGGCAGACCATCGCGCGCAGCTCGGCGCCCGCGTCCCGCCACGCCTTCTGGCCGGCCTTCATGGCGGGCAGCAGCACGTCGAGGTCCGCGTGCGGGTACTGGACGCCCAGCTCGACGCCGTACGGGGAGACCTCGCCGCCGACCCAGTCGTCGGTGCCGGGCTGGCCGAGGTCGAGGCGCGTGCCGAGCAGGGCGTCGAAGGCGGCCTTGCCCGCGGCCATGTCCAGGCTGCCGTTCTCCCCGTAGGCCTTGGGGTGCTCGGGGTGGGGGGACCAGTACGCGCGCGTGCGGATCGTCTCCAGCGCCAGGTCCAGGGTCGGCCGGTGCTGGGCGATCAGCTGGTGTGCGGTGAGTTCGGCGGCCATGCGGGACCAACTCCTCGTCTCTCACGAACTCGCCGTCTACTCTCCGGCGGGTTCGTGGACCTGGGGGAAACCTGGGCAGAAACAGGCGGACACGGCTAGAGTAACCGAACGATCGGTCGGGACAAGGGGGACCGCCGCATCTGTGGAAAACCCCGTGCGGGAGGATCGCGCACATGACAGCACTCGACCTCAGCAGCCCCGTGGCCGTCGTCGGCACCGGCACCATGGGCCAGGGCATCGCCCAGGTGGCGCTGGTCGCGGGCCATCCCGTACGGCTGTACGACGCCGCCCCCGGGCGGGCCCGGGAAGCCGCCGACGCGATCGGCGCCCGGCTCGACCGGCTCGTCGAGAAGGAACGGCTCACCGGCCCCGAGCGGGACGCCGCCCGCGCCCGACTGCAGCCCGCCGAGGCGCTCTCCGACCTGGCCGACTGCGCGCTGGTCGTCGAGGCCGTCGTGGAGCGGCTGGACGTCAAGCAGGAGCTGTTCCGGGCGCTGGAGGACGTCGTCGGCGACGACTGCCTGCTCGCCACCAACACCTCCTCCCTGTCCGTCACCGCCATCGGCGGCGCGCTCGGCAACCCCGGCCGCTTCGTCGGCCTGCACTTCTTCAACCCCGCGCCACTGCTGCCGCTGGTGGAGGTCGTCTCCGGCTTCGCCACCGACGTCTCGTCGGCCACGCGCGCGTACGAGACCGCCCGCGCCTGGGGCAAGACCCCGGTCGCCTGCGCCGACACCCCCGGCTTCATCGTCAACCGCATCGCCCGGCCCTTCTACGCCGAGGCCCTGGCCGTGTACGAGGACCAGGGTGCCGACCCGGCCACCATCGACGCCGTGCTGCGCGAGTCGGGCGGCTTCCGGATGGGCGCCTTCGAGCTGACCGACCTCATCGGGCAGGACGTCAACGAGTCCGTCACGCACTCCGTGTGGCAGGCGTTCTTCCAGGACGTGCGGTTCACGCCGTCGCTGGCCCAGCGCCGCCTGGTGGAGTCCGGCCGGCTCGGCCGCAAGAGCGGGCAGGGCTGGTACGAGTACCGCGACGGGGCGGAGCGGCCCGAGCCGCACACCGCCGAGCCGGCCGACCGTCCCGCGTACGTCGTCGCCGAGGGCGGCCTGGGTCCGGCCGCCGAGGTGCTCGCGCTGATCCGCGAGGCGGGCATCGAGGTGCGCGAGGAGGCCGAGGACAACGGCACGCGGCTGGTCCTGCCCAGCGGCGGCCAGCTCGTGCTCGCCGACGGCCAGACCTCGGTGGAGTTCCGGGACGTCGTCTACTTCGACCTCGCGCTCGACTACCGCGCGGCGACGCGTGTCGCCCTGTCCGCCGCGCAGTGCACCTCCCCGCGCACGGTCGCCGAGGCCACCGGCCTGTTCCAGGCGCTCGGCAAGAAGGTCAGTGTCATCGGCGACGTCCCCGGCATGATCGTCGCCCGCACGGTCGCGCGGATCGTCGACCTGGCGGTGGAGGCGGTCGCCAAGGGCGTGGCCACCGAGGAGGACGTCGACACCGCGATGCGCCTCGGCGTCAACTACCCGCTGGGGCCCCTGGAGTGGAGCCGGCGGCTCGGCGGCGACTGGGCCTGCTCGGTCCTCGGCAACCTGCACGAGTGCGCGCCCACCGGCCGGTACGCGCCGTCCCTCGCGCTGCACCGCCACGCGTACGCCTCCGACAAGCAGGAGGGCACCCCCTCATGACCACCGCCAGGCGCGACACGTACACGCCCGAGACGCTGCTCTCCGTCGCCGTGCAGGTCTTCATCGAGCGCGGCTACGACGGCACCTCCATGGAGCACCTCTCCAAGGCGGCCGGGATCTCCAAGTCCTCGATCTACCACCACGTCACGGGCAAGGAGGAGCTGCTGCGCCGGGCGGTGAGCCGGGCGCTGGACGAGCTCTTCGGGATCCTCGACGAGGAGCACGCACGCGTGGGGCCCGCCGCCGGGCGCCTGGAGTACGTCGTGCGCCGCATGGTCGAGGTGCTCCTGGCCGAACTGCCCTACGTGACGCTCCTGCTGCGGGTACGCGGCAACACGGACACCGAGCGGTGGGCGCTGGAGCGGCGGCGGGAGTTCGACCACCGGGTCGCCGCCCTGCTGAAGGCCGCGGCGGCCGAGGGGGACGTCCGCGCGGACGTGGAGGTGCGGCTCGCGACCCGCCTGGTCTTCGGCATGATCAACTCGATCGTGGAGTGGTACCGCCCGGATGGTCCCGACGGCCGGGGCGGCGCGGGCGAGCGCGAGGTGGCCGACGCCGTGGCGCGGCTGGTCTTCGGCGGGCTGCGCAAGGCGTCCTGATCGCCTGGCCGGCCGCCCGGCGGCCGGGTGTCAGCTCTGTGGCTCCAGGTCCTCGGTCTCGAACACCAGCAGGGTGCGGGTGCTGAGCACCTCCGGGATGGCCTGGAGGCGGCTGAGCACCAGCTCGCGCAGCGCCCGGTTGTCCGGCGTGTGCACCAGCAGGAGGACGTCGAAGTCACCGCCGACCAGGGCGATGTGCGAGGCCCCGGGCAGCTGCCGCAGCTGCGCCCGCACCGTGCGCCAGGAGTTCTGGACGATCTTCAGGGTGATGTACGCCGAGGTGCCGTGCCCCGCGCGTTCGTGGTCGACGCGGGCTCCGAAGCCGCGGATGACGCCGTCCTCGACGAGCCGGTTGATGCGGGCGTAGGCGTTCGCGCGCGAGACGTGCACCCGCTCGGCGACCGACCGTATCGAGGCGCGGCCGTCCGCCTGGAGCATGCGCAGGATGTCCTGATCGATGGCGTCCAGCGGGCGCGGAGGCGGCGGGGGAACGGGCTCCTCGGGGCCGCCGTCCTCCGGGCGCTCGGCCATTTGTTCAGATGCCACCTGCCCCCGCCTCCCTGTCATGGACGTCCTGCGTCCATCTCAGGCTGTGGAGAACCGTTTGTCCACAGCCTGGGGCCGCCTGTAGCCAAAATGTGCCGACGACCGAACAATCGGTAGGTGAGGGCCGTCACACCCGTGGCGAGCCGACAGCCGCTCCCACGAGGAGGTGCCGTCATGACGGTCATGGAGCAGCGGGGCGCGTACCGGCCCACACCGCCGCCCGCCTGGCAGCCCCGTACCGACCCCGCGCCGCTGCTGCCCGACGCCGAGCCGTACCGCGTCCTCGGCACGAAGGCAGCGGAGCACGCCGACCCCGCGCTGCTGCGCACGCTCTACGCCCGGCTGGTCCACGGCCGGCGCTACAACACGCAGGCGACGGCGCTGACCAAGCAGGGCCGACTGGCCGTCTACCCCTCCAGCACCGGCCAGGAGGCGTGCGAGATCGCCGCCGCGCTGGCCCTCCAGGAGCGGGACTGGCTCTTCCCCAGCTACCGGGACACGCTCGCCGTCGTCGCCCGGGGCGTCGACCCCGTCGAGGCCCTCACCCTGCTGCGCGGCGACTGGCACACCGGTTACGACCCCTACGAGCACCGGGTCGCCCCCCTGTCGACGCCGCTGGCCACCCAGCTGCCGCACGCCGTGGGCCTCGCGCACGCCGCCCGGCTCAAGGGCGACGACGTGGTCGCGCTCGCCATGGTCGGCGACGGCGGCACCAGCGAGGGCGACTTCCACGAGGCGCTGAACTTCGCCGCCGTCTGGCAGGCGCCGGTCGTCTTCCTGGTGCAGAACAACGGCTTCGCGATCTCCGTCCCGCTCGCCAAGCAGACCGCCGCCCCGTCGCTGGCCCACAAGGCCGTCGGCTACGGGATGCCGGGCCGCCTGGTCGACGGCAACGACGCGGCCGCCGTGCACGAGGTCCTCTCCGACGCCGTGCGCCAGGCGCGCGCGGGCGGCGGTCCCACGCTGGTGGAGGCGGTGACGTACCGCGTCGAGGCGCACACCAACGCCGACGACGCCACGCGCTACCGGGGCGACGCCGAGGTCGAGACCTGGCGCCGGCACGACCCGATCGAGCTGCTGGAGCGGGAGCTGACCGACCGCGGCCTGCTCGACGAGGACGCCGTCCGGGCGGCCCGCGAGGACGCCGAGGCCATGGCCGCGGACCTGCGCGCCCGCATGAACCAGGATCCGGAGCTGGACCCGATGGACCTGTTCGCCCACGTCTACGCCGAGCCCACCCCGCAACTGCGCGAGCAGCGGGCGCTGCTGCGCGCGGAGCTGGAGGCCGCGGCCGAGGCGGAGGCCGGAAACGAGCCGGAGACCGGGACCGGGCCGGAAGGGACGCACCGATGACCACCGTCGCCGCCAAGCCGGCCACCATGGCGCAGGCCCTCACCCGCGCGCTGCGCGACGCCATGACCGCCGACCCGACCGTGCACGTCCTGGGCGAGGACGTGGGCGCCCTCGGCGGCGTCTTCCGCGTCACCGACGGGCTCACCGAGGAGTTCGGCGAGGACCGCTGCACGGACACCCCGCTCGCCGAGGCCGGCATCCTCGGCACGGCAGTCGGCATGGCGATGTACGGGCTGCGCCCGGTCGTGGAGATGCAGTTCGACGCCTTCGCCTACCCGGCGTTCGAGCAGGTCGTCAGCCACGTCACCAAGATGCGCAACCGCACGCGCGGGAAGATGCCCCTGCCGCTGACCATCCGCGTCCCCTACGGCGGCGGCATCGGCGGCGTCGAGCACCACAGCGACTCGTCGGAGGCGTACTACATGGCGACTCCGGGGCTCCATGTCGTCACGCCCGCGACCGTCGCCGACGCCTACGGACTGCTGCGCCGGTCCATCGCCTCCGACGACCCGGTGGTCTTCCTCGAACCCAAGCGCCTGTACTGGTCGAAGGACACCTGGAACCCCGAGGAGCCCACGCCCGTTGAACCGACAGGCCGCGCGGTGGTGCGGCGTTCCGGCCGGAGCGCCACACTCATCACGTACGGGCCGTCGCTGGCCGTCTGCATGGAGGCGGCCGAGGCGGCCCGGGCCGAGGGCTGGGACCTCGAAGTCGTCGATCTGCGCTCCCTGGTGCCGTTCGACGACGAGACGGTGTGCGCTTCGGTTCGGCGGACGGGACGCGCGGTCGTCGTCCACGAGTCGGGTTCCTTCGGGGGCCCGGGCGGGGAGATCGCGGCCCGGGTCACGGAGCGCTGCTTCCACCACCTGGAGGCGCCGGTGCTGCGTGTGGCCGGGTTCGACATCCCGTACCCGCCGCCGATGCTGGAGCGCCACCACCTGCCCGGTGTGGACCGGATCCTGGACGCCGTGGGGCGCCTGCAGTGGGAGGCCGAAAGCTGATGGCACACGCTTCTGACAGGCGCAGCCTGGAGTTCAAGCTCCCGGACCTCGGTGAGGGGCTCACCGAGGCGGAGATCGTGCGCTGGCTGGTCGAGGTCGGCGAGGTCGTCGCCGTCGACCAGCCGGTCGTCGAGGTCGAGACGGCCAAGGCGATGGTCGAGGTGCCCTGCCCCTACGGCGGCGTGGTCACCGCCCGCTTCGGCGAGGAGGGCTCGGAGCTGCCCGTCGGCGCGCCGCTGCTGACGGTGACGGTGGGCGAGGGAGCCGCCGCCGGCCGGCCGGAGCGGGACCCGGGCGCGGGCGGCGCCGCCGAGGAGACCACGGCCGAGGCGACCAAGGGCGAGGCGACCAAGGCGGAGGGTTCCGGCAACGTCCTGGTCGGGTACGGCACCTCCGAGGCACCGGCGCGGCGGCGCAGGGTGCGTCCGGTGCGTCCGGAGCCCGCCGAGCCGCAAAGGAGCGCGGCGGCGAACGGGCGGTCCGTCCGCACCGCCGAGCCGGAGGGTCCCGTCCCGGTCATCTCCCCGCTGGTCCGCAGGCTGGCCCGGCAGAACGACCTGGACCTGCGCGAGCTGACCGGCTCGGGCCCCGACGGGCTGATCCTGCGGGCGGACGTGGAGTACGCGCTGCGTGCCGCCACCGCCCAGGGCGGCCGTACGGCGGTCCCGGAGGGCGTGGCGGGCGTGGCGGGCCAGATACCGGCCGCCCCGGCGCCCATGTCGTCCGCGCCGCGCCCCGGCGGCATCCGCACCCCCCTCAAGGGCGTGCGCGGCGCCGTCGCCGACAAGCTCTCCCGCAGCCGGCGCGAGATCCCCGACGCGACGTGCTGGGTGGACGCCGACGCGACCGAGCTGATGCGGGCGCGCACGGCGATGAACGCCGCGGGCGGACCGAAGATCTCCCTCGTCGCGCTGCTGGCCCGGATCTGCACGGCCGCCCTGGCCCGCTTCCCGGAGCTGAACTCCACGGTCGACACCCAGGCCCGGGAGGTCGTCCAGCTCGACCACGTCCACCTCGGCTTCGCCGCCCAGACGGACCGGGGGCTGGTCGTGCCGGTCGTCCGGGACGCGCACGCGCGGGACGCCGAGGGGCTCACCGCGGAGTTCGCCCGGCTGACCGAGGCGGCCCGCGCGGGCCGGCTGACGCCCGGTGAGCTGACCGGCTCCACCTTCACGTTGAACAACTACGGCGTGTTCGGCGTCGACGGTTCCACGCCGATCATCAACCACCCCGAGGCGGCGATGCTCGGCGTAGGGCGCATCATTCCCAAGCCGTGGGTGCACGAGGGCGAGTTGGCGGTGCGTCAGGTCGTTCAGCTGTCGCTCACCTTCGACCACCGGGTGTGTGACGGCGGCACGGCGGGCGGTTTCCTGCGGTACGTGGCGGACTGCGTGGAACAGCCGGTGGTGCTGCTACGCACCCTGTGACGTGGGTGCGGCCGCGCACGCGCTGATCGCGCGGCCTCCCCCACGTTCCCTGTGATCGCGCAGGGCCCCATACTCGGGAGGTGACCGCGTACGAGCCCCCCGGTGACCCCGGCGCCGGCACCGACCCCGCGCCGGGCCCCGGCCCCGCCGGGTACGACGCCGTCGTGCTCGCGGGCGGGGCCGCCCGGCGGCTCGGCGGTGCCGACAAACCCGGCCTGCGCGTGGGCGGGCGCGCGCTCCTCGACCGGGTGCTCGCCGCCTGCGCCGGAGCGCGGACCACCGTCGTCGTCGCCGGCCCCCGGCCCACCGCCCGCCCGGTGACCTGGGCCCGCGAGGACCCGCCCGGTGGCGGACCGCTCGCCGCGCTCGCCGCCGGACTGCGGCACACCACGGCCGAGTACGTCGTGGTGCTCTCCGCCGACCTGCCGTTCCTCGGGGAACCGACGGTCGCGCGGCTGCTGTCGGCCCTCGCCGCGAGCGAGGCGGACGGCGTGCTGCTCACCGACGCCGACGGCCGCGACCAGCCCCTGGTCGCGGCCTATCGCGCGTCCGCCGTACGCCGCGAACTGGCCGCTCTCGCCAGGGAACGGGAAGAGGGGACGGATCTCACCGGGATGCCCCTGCGCCGCCTCACCGGCGCCCTCCGGCTCACCCGGGTCCCCGACGCCGTCGCCTCCTTCGACTGCGACACCTGGGACGACATCGCCACCGCAAGGGCACGCATCAGGGAGCATGGTCACGTGTTGGATGAATGGATCTCCGCAGCCAAGGACGAGCTGGGCATCGACCTCGACGTCGACACCGGCCTCCTGCTCGACCTCGCGCGTGACGCCGCCCACGGAGTGGCCAGGCCCGCGGCCCCGCTGACCACCTTCCTCGTCGGCTACGTCGCCGGGCGGGCCGGGGGCGGTCCCGAGGCGGTCGCCGAGGCCGCCCGCAAGGCCGCGGCCCTCGCCCAGCGCTGGGCGGACGAGGCCACCGACGCCCGCCCGGACGCCTGATGGCCTCCCCCGGCACACGGGCCGACGAGGAAGACCTCGACGTCGAGGAGGCGCTCGCCCTCGTGAAGGAGAACCCCGGCCACCCGCACGGCCGTCCCGGCCCCCCGCACGGCGATCCCGGCCCATCCCACGGCGACCCTGGCCATGCGGCGAAGCCCGCCCGCGCCACGCCCGCCGGCCATCACGGCGCCTCGAACGGCCCCCCCGTGTCCCCCGTGTCCGTGTCCCCCGTGTCCCCTGAGTCCCCTGAGTCCCCTGAGTCCCCCGAGTCCCCTGCGTCCCCCGAGTCCCACCACCACGCGACCCCCTGGCCCGAGGCCCGCTCCGCCGCCGAGCGCGCCGCCCGCTCCGCCGCCCGGGCCGCCCGCCGCACGCCGGTCTCCGTGCCGCTCGACGCGGCCCTCGGCCTCACCCTGGCCGCGCCCCTGACCGCCCTCACCGACCTGCCGTCCTTCGACACCTCCGCGATGGACGGCTGGGCCGTCGCCGGGCCGGGCCCCTGGACGGTGCGCGACGAGGGGGTCCTGGCCGGACACGCGGAGGCCGCGCCCCTCAGCGACGGCGAGGCCGCCCGGATCGCCACCGGCGCCCGCATCCCCCCGGACACCACCGCCGTACTGCGTACCGAGCACGGCCGCACCGACGACCGGGACCGGCTCCACCCCACCCGCGAGGTCGTCCACGGCCAGGACATCCGCCCGCGGGGCCAGGAGTGCCGCAGCGGCGACCAGTTGCTGCCCGTCGGCACCCTCGCGACCCCGCCCGTGCTGGGCCTCGCGGCGGCCGCCGGGTACGACACTCTCACCGCGGTCCCCCGCCCCCGCGTCGACGTCCTCGTCCTCGGCGACGAACTGCTCACCGGGGGCCTCCCGCACGACGGCCTCATCCGGGACGCGCTCGGCCCGATGCTGCCGCCCTGGCTGCGGGCGCTGGGCGCCGAGGTCCGCACCGTCCGCCGCATCGGCGACGACGCCAAGGCGCTGCACCGCGCCGTCACGACCTCCGACGCCGACCTGATCGTCACGACCGGCGGTACCGCCGCCGGCCCCGTCGACCACGTCCACCCGATCCTGCGCCGGATCGGCGCCGACCTCGTCGTGGACGGCGTCAAGGTGCGCCCGGGACACCCGATGCTGCTGGCCCGCCTCAAGGACGACCAGCACCTCGTCGGGCTGCCCGGCAACCCCCTTGCCGCCGTCTCCGGACTGCTCACCCTCGCCGAGCCGCTGCTGCGCACGCTCGCCGCCCGCCCGGCGCCCGAGCGGTACACGCTGCCGCTGCGGGACGCGGTGCACGGGCACCCCTACGACACCCGGCTCGTCCCCGTCGTACTGCGCGACGACGGTGCCGCGCCGCTGCACTACAACGGCCCGGCCATGCTGCGCGGCATCGCGGCCGCCGACGCGCTGGCCGTCGTACCCCCGGGCGGAACGCGGTCGGGTCAGGAGGCGGAGTTGCTGGACCTGCCCTGGGCCACCGCCGGAATCGGAGTGTGTTTCACGTGAAACTTCCGGGCCAGGACGCGATCGCCCGCCAGGCGGACGAGCATCTCGTGACCCACCGGGTGAAACTCCCCAGGGCACTGGTGGAGCACCCGATCCGCCAGGTCGCCAAACGGCTGTCGCTGGCCCTGGTGGTGCTGGTCGCGACGGCGTTCATCGTCTACGCCGACCACGACGGCTACAACGACAACTCCGACGGCTCGCTCGATCTCCTCGACGCTTTCTACTACGCCACCGTCACCCTCTCCACCACCGGGTACGGCGACATCACACCGGTCAGCGACGCCGCCCGGCTGACCAACATCTTCATCATCACGCCCCTGCGCGTGCTGTTCCTGATCATCCTGGTCGGCACCACGCTGGAAGCCCTCACCGAGCGCACTCGGGACGAGTGGCGCCTGAACCGCTGGAGGTCCACCTTGCGCGATCACACCGTCGTCGTCGGCTTCGGCACCAAGGGGAGGTCGGCGATCCAGACCGTCTGCGCCACCGGCCTGCGCAAGGAGCAGGTGGTGGTGGTCGACCCGAGCGGGAAGGCCATCGAGGCCGCGACGGCGCACGGCTACGCGGGCGTGATAGGCGACGCGACGCGCAGCGATGTGCTCAACCGCGCCGAGTTGTTCCGGGCGAAGCAGATCATCATCGCCACCCAGCGGGACGACACGGCCGTGCTGGTGACGCTGACGGCCCGGCAGCTCAACCGGGGCGCGAAGATCGTGGTCGCGGTCCGCGAGGAGGAGAACGCGCCGCTGCTGAAGCAGTCCGGCGCCGACGCCGTGATCACCAGCGCCAGCGCCGCGGGCCGGCTGCTCGGGCTCTCCGTGCTCAGCCCCGCCGCCGGCATGGTCATGGAGGACCTGATCAGCCAGGGCAGCGGGCTCGACCTCATCGAGCGGCCCGTCATAAAGGCCGAGGTGGGCAAGAACCTGCGCGAGGTGAACGACCTGGTGGTGAGCGTCCTGCGGGGGCACCGCGTCCTGGGGTACGACGACGCGGCCGTCGGCGGGCTGGAGCTGACGGACCGGCTGATCACGATCGTGCGGGCGACGCCGACCACCCAAGTGGCGCCCGACGCCCGCCCGCTGCCCCGCGACTGACGCGGCTACTTGCGGTTGTAGAGCCGCATCGTGACCGGGCCGAAGACCAGCAGGAGCGCGCCCGCCCAGCCCAGCGTCCAGGCGATCTCGACGCCGGGCCACTCACCCGCCATCAGACCGCGCACCGCGGACGCGAGGTGGGTGATCGGGCTGTTGTTGACGAAGGCCTGGAGCCAGCCCGGCATGGTCTTCGGGTCGACGAAGACGTTGGACAGGAAGGTGAGCGGGAAGATCACCATCATGCTGACGCTCATCACCGACTTCTCGGTGCGCAGCATCAGCCCGAACATCGTCCAGATCCACGAGAAGGCGAACGAGAAGACCAGCAGCAGCGCGATGCCGGCGACCACGCCGACGAACCCGCCGTCGGGCCGGTAGCCGAGCAGCAGACCCACCGCGAGCATCACGACGGACGCGATGGTGTAGCGCAGTGCGTCGCCGAGCAGGTAGCCGACCATCGCCGAGGGCCGCCAGATCGGCAGCGTGCGGAAGCGGTCGAAGACGCCCTTCTCGATGTCGATGTTCACCGAGACGCCGGTGTACATCGTGATCATCACGACCGACATCACGAGGATGCCCGGCAGGACGAACTGGATGTAGTCACTGGGCGAACCCGCCAGCGCACCGCCGAAGAGGTACGTGAACATCAACAGGTTCATGATCGGGAAGGCGGTGACGTCGAAGAGCTGCTCCGGCACGTGCTTGATCTTGAGGATCGCGCGCCAGCCGAACGTCACGGACGTGGACAGGGCGCTGGGCCGTGGCGGGCGCTCCTTGGCCACCAGCAGCGCCGTCAGGGACTCGGCGCTGACCGGGGAGAGCTCCTTGCTCTCGGGGCTCGTGGCCGTGCTCATGCCGCCACCTCGTCCTTCTTGTCGGTGCCGGAGCCGGCGTCGGGGCCCGTGCCCTGGCCGGTGTCGTGTCCGGTCAGCGCCAGGAAGACCTCGTCGAGGCTGGGCTGTCCCAGGGAGAAGCTGTCGACGGTGATGCCGGCCCGCGCCAGCTCACCGAGCGCCTTGGCGGCCTGGTCGGCGGCGGTGTCGCTGGCCGCCGCCGCGAGGCGCGCGCTCAGCGCCACCGGGTCGGGCTCCAGCTGCACCTCGGCGACCAGCAGGTCCCGCAGCAGCCGCTCGGCCTCCGGGCGCTCCTCGGCGTCCCGTAGCCGCAGATGGACGGAGCCGGCGCCGACGGACGCCTTCAGCTCGCCCTTGGTCCCCTCGGCGATCACCTTGCCCTTGTCGATGACGGCGATCCGGGACGCCAGCTGGTCGGCCTCGTCCAGGTACTGCGTGGTCAGCAGCACGGTGGTGCCCTGGGCGACGACGGCGCGCACGATGTCCCACACCTGGTTGCGGCTGCGCGGGTCGAGGCCGGTGGTCGGCTCGTCCAGGAAGAGCAGGTCGGGGGTGTTGAGGATGGACGCGGCGATGTCGATGCGCCGCCGCATGCCGCCGGAGTAGTGCTTGACCTGCTTCGCCGCCGCGTCCGTCAGCCCGAAGGCCGCCAGCAGCTGCTCGCCCCGCTCCCGCGCGGCCACCTTGCCGTGACCGAGGAGCCGGCCCAGCAGGATCAGGTTCTCGGTGCCGGTGAGGTCCTCGTCCACGGAGGCGTACTGACCGGTGAGGCTCACCCGGCTGCGTACCTCGTCCGCCTCGTGTACGACGTCACGGCCGAAGACCCGGGCATGGCCGGCGTCCGGCCGCAGCAGGGTGGCGAGCATCTTCACCGTGGTGGTCTTGCCCGCGCCGTTCGGTCCGAGGACGCCGTAGACCGTGCCGGCGGGCACCGAGAGGTCCACCCCGTCCACGGCCCGGGTCTCACCGAACGTCTTCACCAGTCCCGCGGTCTCGATCGCGGGGTCGGACGTGTGCGTGCTCATGCTGGTGGTCCTTCCGCCTTCTTGGGCTACGCATGGGGAGACCTTTACCGTCGCGCAAACTCATCGGTCGTGCGAAGGGATTTCCGGAGGGACGGTCCCAAAGTCGCAGGACGCTCGGTCCGGGGACCGAGGCACGGGGACCGAGGTACGGGGACCGAGGCACGGGGACCGAGGCACGGGGGTCGCAGGAGTAGCGTCGCCTCCATGCATGCGATCACGATTTCCGAACCCGGCGGCCCCGAGGCTCTGGTCTGGACCGAGGTCCCCGACCCGGTGCCCGGCGACGGCGAGGTCCTGGTCGAGGTGGCGGCCAGCGCCGTCAACCGCGCCGACATCATGCAGCGCCAGGGGTTCTACGACCCCCCGCCCGGCGCCTCCCCCTACCCCGGCCTGGAGTGCTCCGGGCGGATCGCCGCGCTCGGGCCCGGCGTGTCCGGCTGGGCCGTCGGCGACGAGGTGTGCGCGCTGCTCGCGGGGGGCGGCTACGCGGAGAAGGTCGTCGTTCCGTCCGGCCAGCTGCTGCCGGTGCCGGAGGGCGTCGGCCTCAAGGAGGCGGCGGCGCTGCCCGAGGTGGTCTGCACCGTCTGGTCGAACGTCTTCATGGTCGCCCACCTGCGCCCCGGCGAGACCCTTCTCGTGCACGGCGGCTCCAGCGGCATCGGCACCATGGCGATCCAGCTCGCCAAGGCCGTCGGCGCGCGGATCGCCGTGACGGCGGGGACCCCGGAGAAGCTGGAGCGCTGCGCCGAGCTGGGCGCCGACATCCTGGTCAACTACCGGGAGCAGGACTTCGTCGCCGAGCTGAAGGACGCGACGGGCGGCGCGGGCGCCGACGTGATCCTCGACAACATGGGTGCCAAGTACCTGGACCGCAACGTCCGGGCCCTCGCGGTGAACGGCCGGCTCGCGATCATCGGCATGCAGGGCGGCCGCAAGGGCGAGCTGGACATCGGCACGCTCCTCGCCAAGCGCGCCGCCGTGAGCGCGACCTCGCTGCGGGCCCGCCCGCCGGAGGAGAAGGCGGCCATCGTGGCCGCCGTACGCGAGCACGTCTGGCCGCTGTTCGCCGGGGGCAGTAATGCTCGCGTACGCCCGGTCGTCGACCGCGAACTCCCGCTGAGCGACGCCGCCGACGGCCACCGGGTGGTGGAGGAGAGCGGCCACATCGGCAAGGTGCTGCTGGTCACCGGCGCCTAGGGCCTCCGGCGGATCAGGTCGCCGGAAAGCCACGTCGCCTCGTCGGCGCCGGATCATGCCGCAGACCCCGGTGGGCGCGCCGGACCCGCGTCCGCGGCATGATCCGCCGGGCAGGGCCTGGCGGCACGGGAGGGGCCAGGCCTGGCGGGCGAGCCGCGTTGCGGCATGGCGCCGGCCTACCCCCGGCGCAGGCGCAGGCCCACGAAGGCCAGGGCCAGGCCGAGGCCGATGAGGACCATGCCGCTGCCCAGGGGGAGCACCCGCAGCACGGGTTCGGTGGCGGCGGTACGCGTGCCCGTCCCGGGCTGGGCCCCGGACGGGGAGGCGGAGGGCACCAGGGCGGCCTCCCCGGACGGCTCGGCGGTGGCCGGGTCCTCGGCCGGGCCGTCGCGCTCGCCCCGCGCCCAGCGGCCGGCGTCCTCGTCGGCGCGGTCCTTCTCCGGCTTCCACTCCCCGGCACGGCCGGGCCGCTGCCTTCCCTCGCCCGGCACGCTCCCCGCCCGGGACGGCTCGGCCGCGGAGGCGGCGGGGGCCGCCGAACCCGTTGAGGCACCGGATGTCGAGGGCGAGGCAGAGGTGGAGGGCGTGGCGGAACCGTGTTCCGTGCCGCCACCCGGCCGGGACTGCCCGGCGGAGGGCGCGGCGGGCCCGGCCTCAGGGCGCTCCGGGCGCTCCGGGCGCTCCGGTCCGCCGGGGCGCTCGTGACCGCCGGACTGCCCGGGACGTTCGCGGTCGCCCCGCCGGTCCTGGTCCCCGGGGCCGTCCGGGCCGACGGCGGCCGCCCCCGGCACCACACCGTGCCCCGGCCCCGAGGGGGACGGGGTCAGGACGGCCCCCACCGCCGCGAACCCGGCGCCGTGCGCTGCCCCCGCCCCGTACGGCGACACCAGCGCGCCGAACCCCAGTGCCCCCACCAGTCCCGTCGCTCGCAGTGTGCGCAGCCATGGAGTCACGTCCGTGACCCCCTCCCGGTGTAACCAGTCGTGGAAAATCGACGGAACAAGCCTCACATCGGGTGGCCAGTCCGGCATTCCGGACGCCGCCGAACGCGGTACGGCACCTTTGAACGGGGGCACCGCCCGGCCGCGGTGCACCGTTGCGAGACAATGGCGGCATGGAGATGCCGAGGAACGACAGGTCGCCGGAGAACCCCCAGATCCTGGTCGTCGGCCAGGACGGAATGGCGCTCAGCGGCGGCGGCGGGGACGACGACTCCCGCGAGATTCCGGTGACCGAGCAGGTGGAACAGCCTGCCAAGGTCATGCGGATCGGCAGCATGATCAAGCAGCTGCTGGAGGAGGTGCGCGTCGCGCCCCTGGACGAGGCGAGCCGGGCCCGGCTCAAGGAGATCCACTCCAGCTCGGTGAAGGAGCTGGAGGACGGACTGGCCCCGGAGCTGGTCGAGGAGCTGGAGCGGCTCTCCCTGCCCTTCACGGACGACGTGACCCCGACCGACGCCGAACTGCGGATCGCGCAGGCGCAGCTGGTCGGCTGGCTGGAGGGCCTGTTCCACGGCATCCAGACCACGCTGTTCGCCCAGCAGATGGCCGCGCGGGCCCAGCTGGAGCAGATGCGCCGCGCCCTGCCGCCGGGTGTCGCCCCGGAAGGCGAGGAGCCCCCGCAGCCGGGCGGCCGCTCGGGCGGCCCCTACCTCTAGCCTCTAAGAAAACTCCCGGCCTCTGGGAGTCCTCCCCCACGACACCGCGAAGGGGCCCGCCCCCCCGGCGGGCGGGGCCCTAGCCCGGGTGAACCCCGCACACCGCGGCCGGGGTTGCCCGCGAGTACATGAGGTGGTTATCCGGCAAGTGCACCCGGGCGA